>JBILLI010000099.1:0-15419 GCA_044376155.1 Polyangiales bacterium | reverse complement strand
GCGCGCACCAGCAGCGCGCGGCGGGCGTCGAGCGTGCGGGCGGTGTCGGCGGCGCGGAGCAGCACGCGCACGGCCTCGTCGCGCTCGCCGGCGTCGAGGTAGAGCCGAATGGCCTCGTCCACGCGGCCGTCCGCCTCCGCGCGCTCCGCCGCGCGTCCCCTGCGAAACACGCGTGTGAGCCAGGACCACATAGAAGTCGCCGCCGCGGCCGTGATACAACGCAGACGGCGGTCAGTTCCACCGAAAATCTGCGTTGGAGCGACCACCCAAGGAGGTCACGGATGTCGAGCGTCAACCGGCTGGGGGAGCTACTCGTACGGGACAAGAAGATCTCCCTCGCGCAGCTCCGTCAGGCGCAGGATGAGCAGAAGCGCAGCGGGCAGAACCTCGCCTACGCGCTGTCGAAGCTCGGGTTCATCTCCGACCGCGAGATCGCCGACTTCATCTCTCGGGAGTACCGCGTCCCCTCCATCGACCTGTCGGCCGTGGAGATCGACGCCGAACTCGGCAAGCTCGTGTCGAAGGAGGTCTGCGAGCGCCACCGCATCGTGCCGATCTCCCGCGCGGGGTCTTCGCTGATCGTCGCGATGAGCGACCCGACGAACCTCAACGCCATCGACGACATCAAGTTCCTCACGGGCTACAACGTCGAGCCGGTGGTCGCGAGCGAGAACGCGATCCTCCACACCATCGAGGGGCTGTTCACCCAGGCCGCGCCGGAGTCGCTCAACCTCGACGACTACCTGCAAGACCTCGCCGACGAGAACGTCGAATTCGCTTCCGAGGAGGACGAGGGCGGCAACGTCCTGGAGCTGGAGAAGGCCGCCGAGGACGCCCCCGTGGTGCGCCTCTGCAACGCCGTGCTGCTCAACGCGATCAAGGTGCGCGCCAGCGACATTCACGTCGAGCCGTACGAGAAGAAGATGCGGGTGCGCTACCGCGTCGACGGGGTGCTCCGCGAGGAGATGTCCCCGCCCATCAAGCTCCGCAACGCGATCTCGTCGCGCATCAAGATCATGTCGAACCTCGACATCGCCGAGCGGCGCCTCCCGCAAGACGGCCGCATCAAGCTCAAGATGGGCGGCGGCAAGGAGATGGACTTCCGCGTGTCGGTCCTCCCCACGATCTGGGGCGAGAAGATCGTCATGCGCCTCCTCGACAAGACCAACCTCCAGCTCGACATGACCAAGCTGGGGTTCGAGAAGCAGCAGCTCGAGTGGTTCATGAACGCCATCCACAACCCCTACGGGATGTGCCTGGTGACCGGCCCCACCGGCTCTGGCAAGACCACCACGCTGTACTCGGCGCTCTCCGAACTCAACAAGACCTCGGAGAACATCAGCACCGCCGAAGACCCCGTGGAGTACAACCTCGCGGGCATCAACCAGGTGCAGATGCACGACGACATCGGCCTGAACTTCGCGGCCGCGCTGCGCAGCTTCCTCCGGCAGGACCCCGACATCATCATGGTCGGCGAGATCCGCGACTTCGAGACCGCCGAGATCGCGGTGAAGGCCGCGCTCACGGGCCACATGGTGCTCTCGACCCTGCACACGAACGACGCGCCAAGCACCATCTCCCGCATGCTCAACATGGGCATCGAACCCTTCATGGTCACCGCCGCCACCAGCCTCGTGGTCGCGCAGCGCCTCGCGCGTCGCGTCTGCAAGGATTGCAAGCAGGAGATCAAGGCCGACAACCAGGCCCTGCGCGAGATCGGCTTCAAGGAGGAGGAGATCGCGCAGGCCGGAGGGCGGCTCTGGAAGGGCGCCGGCTGCTCGACGTGCAACGGCACGGGGTACAAGGGCCGCGTCGCGCTCTACGAGGTGCTGCCGATGTGGGACGAGGTGAAGGACCTGGTGCTCCAGGGCGCCTCCACCGCGGAGCTCAAGACCCAGGCGATCCGCTGCGGCATGCGCACCCTGCGCATGTCGGGCATCTCCAAGTGCCTCGAGGGGATGACCACCACCGAGGAGGTCCTGCGCACCACCACCTCGGACATGAACAAGCCATCCACCTGACGAGACCCTGACAGAAGCACCGCATGGCCGCCCCTGAAGCACCGCTCAATCCCAACCTCCTCGAGCTCCTCCGCAGCATGGTGGAGCGCGGCGCCAGCGACCTGCACCTCACCGCGGGGTCGCCGCCGTCGATGCGCGTCGACGACCAGCTCCGCCCGCTCTCCCGCTGCGCGGTGCTCACCCCGGCCGACACCCAGCGGCTCTGCTACCAGATCCTCACCGAGGAGCAGCGGGCGCGCTTCGAGCGGGCGCAGGAGCTCGACCTCTCCTTCGGGGTGAAGAACCTCGCGCGCTTCCGCGCGAACCTCTTCATGCAGCGCGGCGCCGTGGCGGCCGCGATCCGCGCCATCCCCTTCCGCATCCTCTCGGCCGAGGAGCTCGGCCTGCCCCCCGTGCTCGCCGAGGTCAGCGCGCGCCCCCGCGGCCTCGTGCTGATCACCGGGCCCACGGGCTCGGGCAAGAGCACCACCCTCGCCTCGCTCATCGACCGCATCAACGCCGAGACCCGCCAGCACATCCTCACGGTCGAAGACCCCATCGAGTTCATGCATGTGAACAAGAGCTGCGTGGTCAACCAGCGCGAGGTCGGCACCGACACCACCTCGTTCAAAGACGCCCTGCGCCACGTGCTCCGGCAGGACCCCGACGTGGTGCTCATCGGCGAGCTCCGCGACCGCGAGACCATCGAGGCCGCGCTCACCATCGCCGAGACCGGTCACCTGGTCTTCGCCACCCTCCACGCCAGCAGCGCGTGGCAGGCCATCACCCGCATCGTCGACGTGTTCCCGGCCCACCAGCAGCAGCAGATCCGCGCGCAGCTCTCCTTCGTGCTCACCGCGGTGGCGTCGCAGATCCTCCTGCCCCGGGCGGGCGTCCCGGGTCGGGTGCCGGCCTGTGAGGTGCTCATCCCCAACGGGGCCATCCGCGCGCTCATCCGCGACGACAAGGTGCACCAGGTCTACTCGCTCATGCAGGTGGGCCAGTCGAGCTCCGGGATGCAGACCATGAACCAGGCGCTCGCCGCCCTCGTCGGCCGACGGGCGGTGACCGCCGAGGAGGCGATGGCGCGCTCGGCAGACCCCGCCGAGCTGCAGCAGCTCCTGGAGAGCGTCGGCACATCCACCGCCCCGCACGCCCGCATCACGCGCCCCGACCGGGCCTGACGCCGCGCTGCCTCGACCGCGCGCCTACATCGCAGCACATCAACTTCGACGTGGAAGGTCTTTGACCCCCACGCGCGCAGGGACATACGATCAACGCGATGGCGCAGTTCACGTACGAGGCGAAGACGCGGTCGGGGGAGGTCCGCACCGGCACCATCGAGGCCGACGACGAGGCCTCGGCCACGGCGAAGCTGCGGCAGCAGCAGCTCACGCCCGTGAAGGTGAAGAAGAAGGGCATCTCCTTCGGTGCCATTGGCGGCAGCGTCACCACCAAGGACCTGGTGATCTTCACCCGGCAGTTCGCCACGATGATCGACGCCGGCCTGCCCCTGGTGCAGTGCCTCGAGATCCTCTCGACGCAGAACGACAACCCCGTCTTCGCGCGCATCCTGCGGCAGGTGAAGACCGACGTGGAGGGCGGCTCGACCTTCAGCGAGTCCCTCGCGAAGCACCCGAAGGTCTTCGACGTGCTCTTCTCCAACCTGGTCCGCGCGGGGGAGATCGGCGGCATCCTCGACACCATCCTCGCGCGCCTCGCGGCGTACCTGGAGAAGAACGCCAAGCTCGTTCGCCAGGTGAAGAGCGCGATGACCTATCCCCTGGGCGTGCTCGGCATCGCGGTGCTGGTCATCGCCATCATGATGGTCTTCGTCATCCCGACCTTCGAGAACATGTTCAAGGAGTTCGGCGGTCAGCTCCCGGACCTGACGATGATGGTCATCAACATGTCCCACTTCTTCGTCGACAACCTCGCGATGATCATCGGCGGGGTGGTGGGCACGCTGTGGGGCATCAAGCGCTGGGCGGGCACGCAGTCGGGCACCATCACCATCGACAAGGTGGTGCTGCAGCTCCCGGTGCTCGGCCCCACCATGCGCAAGATCGCCGTCGCGCGCTTCACGCGCACGCTGGGCACGCTCCTGGCCTCGGGCGTGCCCATCCTCGACGCCATGGAGATCGTCGCGAAGTCGTCGGGCAACTACGTCATCGAGCAGGGGATCATGTCGGCCCGGGCGAAGATCGCCGAGGGCAAGAACATGGCCGAGCCCCTCGCCGAGACGAAGGTCTTCCCGAGCATGGTGGTGCAGATGATCGCGGTGGGCGAGCAGACCGGCGCGCTCGACACGATGCTCAACAAGATCGCCGACTTCTACGAGGAGGAGGTCGACGTCGCGGTGGGCTCGCTGACCGCCATGCTCGAGCCGCTCATGATGGTGTTCATCGGCGGCTCCGTCGGCACGATGATGATCGCGATGTACCTCCCGATCTTCACGCTCGCCGGCAACGTGAAGTCCTGACGCGCCCGGTCGCGGCGCGATGCCCGTACGGTCGGTCCACCCCGAGCCCCTCGCGATCGTCGGCCACACCGACGCGCAGCTCCGTCAGCGCTTCCTCTACCTGACCGCGTCGCGGGTCACCGTCTGCACGGTGATCTTCGGCGGGACCATCGCGGTGTACCTCGCCGAGGCGCACTCCTTCGACGGCCCCACGCCTCGCCTCCTGCTCGGGGTGATCATCGCGATCTACGCGGTGTCGCTGGGCTACGCGCTGCAGATCCGCCGCGCCAACGCCGCGCGGCTGGAGCTCTTGACCTCGGTCTCCATCGCGCTCGACCTCATGGCGTGGACCGTCCTCGCCTACGCCACCGGCGGCGCGGGCTCGCCCCTCTCGACCCTCTTCGGCCTCACCACCCTCACCGCCGCGCTCGTCATGGGCGGCAACGGCACGCTCTGGACGGCCGTGGGCTCCCTGGGCCTCTACGGCCTGCTCGCGCTGCTCACCGCCACGGGGCTCCTCCCGCCGCCGTCTGACCAGGTGCGCACCGCGGCGAACCCCATCGAGACCACCTACCAGATGGTGGTCACCCTCACCGAGGTCATCGCCGTCACGGCCATCGGCGGCTCCCTCGCCGACCGGCTGGTGCTCGCGGGCGACGCGCTGGTCCGCGCCGAGGCGTCGCGGGCCAACCTCGCCGGGCTCTACGAGGACGTGCTGCGGTCGATCCCGTCGGCCATCTTCACCTTCGACGTGCGCGGGCACATCGACAGCGCGAACCCCTTCGGCGCCGACTTCATCGGCATCGACGCCGCCGCGCTCCTCGGCCTCGACGTGCGCGTCCTGCTGCCCTTCCTCAAGGACCTCGACGAGACCCTCATGCTCGAGGGCACCTCGGGCGACGCCACGCTGCAGACCGCCGACGGCGAGGCCCCCGTGGCCTACCACGTCGCGCCCATCTACGACCGCGAGGGGGTGATGCGCGGGGGCGTGGTGGTCATCGACGACCGCTCCAACGTCGAGGCCCTGCGATCCGCCTTCGCGCACGCCGAGCGCTTCGCCGACCTCGGTCGCCTCGCCGCCGGGCTCGCCCACGAAGTGCGCAACCCCCTCGGGGCGATCTCGGGCTGCGTCGAACTCGTGCGCGAGACCGCCCGTCTCGACGACGAGGAGCGCGCGCTGCTGCGCACCGTGCTCACCGACGTCGCGCGGCTCAACAACCTCGTCACCGACATGCTGCAGTTCGCGCGACCGCGCCCGCCCGACCTGCACCCGCAGGACCTCGTCGCCCTCGCCCGCGACGTGGTCGCCCTCGCCCGCAGCTCCGAGGGCGCCGAGTCGAAGGTGGGCATCACCCTCGACGGCGACCGCAGCGTCGAGGCCGAGGTCGACTCGGGGCAGATCAAGCAGGTGCTCTGGAACCTCCTGCGCAACGCCGCGCAGGTGTCGCGCCCGGGCACCGAGGTGCGCATCGCCGTGCGACAGGTCGGCGAGCGCGCGGCGCTCGAGGTGCACGACAGCGGCCCCGGCGTGCCCGAGGAGCTGCGCGCACGGATCTTCGAGGCCTTCTACTCGAACACCGCCCGGGGCACGGGGCTGGGCCTCGCCATCGTCAAGCGCATCGCCGACGCCCACGGCGCGCGGGTCGAGGTGCGCGCGCGGGAGGGCGGCGGGAGCGTGTTCGCGTTCATCGTCCCGCTCCGTCAGCAGACCGCGCGCACCGATCGCCCGTCGCAGCGCCCCTCGCTCCCGGGCTGACGCCCCGCTCAGTGCAGCCGACGGTCCTTGGCGTCGACCGCGGCGATGAAGAGCCAGAGGTACTCCACCGCGCTCGTCACCGAGAACACCAGCGAGAGCAGCACGAGCCACTGGCCCACGAGGTTGAGGTCCACCGGGTGCGGCCAGCCCGGCATCACCGGGTAGGGGAAATGCAGCACCAGGCACAGGATGCCCACGAGCTGCAGCGCGGTCTTCCACTTGCCGCTCTCCCCCGCGGCGATGACCACGCCCTCGCTGGAGGCGATGCTGCGCAGGCCCGTCACGGTGATCTCCCGCGAGAGCAGCACCACCACGATCCACGGGGCGATGCGGCCCATGCGGGAGAGGTAGATCAGCAGGGCCATGACCAGCAGCTTGTCGGCCAGCGGGTCCATGAACTTGCCGAAGACGCTCACGAGGTTGCGCTTACGCGCGAGGTAGCCGTCGAGCAGGTCGGTGACGGCCGTGGCGCCGTAGAGCCACGCGGCGATGACCGCGTCGCGCGGGGTGCCCGTGGTCACGAACCACAGCACCACGGGGATCATCACCACCCGCGCCATGGTCAGCGCGTTGGGGATGTTCCACACGTCCTGCCGCACGGCCCCCTTGGGGGCGCGGGGGCGGCGGAGGCGCGGGTCCTCATCCGGGAGAGCGGTCACGGCGCGGGAGGCTAGCACCAATCGCCGCGGGCGCGTGCCGCGCGCTACTAGTCGGCGACGCCTCTGCGGTGGCAGACTGACGCCGTGACCCGCTCCCCGGACCGCCCCGATGTCGAGCACACGCGCACCATCAACCCCGAGAGGCTGTTGTCCAGCGCCGTGCGCGGCGTGCGCCTCACGGTGATCAGCGGGCCCGACGCGGGCCGCAGCGGCGCCTTCGCGCAGCCACGGTCCATCGTCGGCCGCGGCGTGGGCGCGGAGTTTCGCCTCAGCGACCCCACGGTCAGCTCGTTCCACCTCGAGGTCTCGGCGGCCGAGGAGCGCGGCGGGGTGCTCGTGAGCGACCTGTCCAGCCGCAATGGCTCGCGCTACGCGGGGGCCTACATCGAGCGCGCGATCCTCCCCAGCGGCGCCACCATCGAGGTCGGCGGCTCGGTGCTCCGGGTCGAGCTCGACGCGCAGTACGAGACCGCGGTCGAAGACATCCACTCCTTCGGGGAACTCCGCGGGCGCAACGTGGCCATGCGCGAGCTCTTCGCCACCCTCGTGCGCCTCGCGCGCACCGACCTCTCGGTGCTCATCGAGGGGCAGACGGGCACCGGCAAGGAGCTCGCTGCCCGCGCGGTGCACGACGCCTCGGCCTACGCGCAAGGGCCCTTCGTGGTGCTCGACTGCACGGCCATCCCGAGCACCCTCGCCGAGAGCGTGCTCTTCGGCCACGAGCGCGGGGCGTTCACCGGCGCGTCCGAGCGGCGCGTGGGGATCTTCGAGGCCGCCGAGGGCGGCACGGTGTTCCTCGATGAGGTCGGTGAGCTCCCCATCGAGCTGCAGCCCAAGCTGTTGCGCGTGCTCGAGCGCCGCGAGGTGGTGCGCGTGGGCAGCACCACGCCGCGGCCGGTGCAGGTGCGGGTGATCTCCGCCACGTGGCGCGACCTGCGGCAGATGATCAACCAGGGGCGCTTCCGCGAGGACCTCTACTACCGCCTCGCCCAGGCCCGCACCTCGATCCCCTCCCTCAAGGACCGGGTCGATGACATCCCGCTGCTGGTCTATCACTTCCTGCAGCGGCTCCCGGCGCACATGCACGGCGCGCGGTCGATCTCGCAAGAGGCCCTCGCCGACCTCGTGCGGCGGGAGTACGCGGGCAACGTGCGCGAGCTCAAGAGCTCCGTCGAGCGCGCGGCGATGATGGCCGAGGGCGCGGTGATCACCGGCGCCGACCTCGCCTTCGAGCGCATGCTCCTGGGGGAGCGCCAGCGCGCGCCCGCGTCGGTGCAGCTCCCGCCGAGCTCCTCGGACCGGGCGTCGGTGTCGCCCGACCCCGACCAGCCCTTGACCCCCTTCAAGGAGGCCAAGCGCACCCTCATCGACGAGTTCGAGAAGGACTACCTCCTGCGCCTGCTCAAGCGCACCGGGAACAACCTCTCCCGCGCCGCGGCCCTCGCGGGCATCGAGCGGCACTACCTCCGCGACCTCTTTCGCAAACACGGGCTCCGCTCGGATGAGTGACCCCACGCTCCTCCTCGCGCTGCAGCGCGTGGTCTACGAGCGCCCCCCGGCGAACACCCTGCAGCGCGGGCTGCTCTCGCTTCCGCGGGCGCCCGTGATCCTGGCCGTGATCCTCGCCCTGACGGCGCTCGCCGTGAGCGTCGCGCGGCGGCGGCGCGGCGCGCGATGAGCGCCCGCAAGGTCCTGCTCGTCACCCTGCTGGTGGTGCTGGTCTACGGCGGCATCGTCCTCTGGGGCGACGTGCAGCGCCTGCGCGCCGTGCTCGCGAGCTACCAGTGGTGGACCTTCGCCGCCGCCCTCGCCCTCGCCTCGACCAACTACGTCGTGCGCTGGATCAAGTGGGAGTACTACCTCGCGCTGCTGGAGATCCGCGGGGTGCCGAAATCTGAGAGCGCCACGGTGTTCCTCTCGGCCTTCGTGATGTCGATCACCCCGGGCAAGGCGGGCGAGGTCTTCAAGAGCGCGCTGCTCAAGAGCGCACGCGGCGTGCCCGTGGCGACCACCGCGCCCATCGTCATCGCCGAGCGGCTCACCGACCTCGTGGCGCTGATCCTCCTCGTGGCGCTGGGCGGGTTCTGGTTCCCGGGGGGCCGGCTCTACGCCCTCGCGGCGGGCACCCTGGTGTCGGGCGTGATGCTCTTCGTGCTGTCGGCGCGGCTCACGAACGCCTTCATCGACCTCGCCTCCCGCACCGCCGTCGGCGCCAGGGCCGCGCCGCGCCTGCGCGAGGCGTACACCTCCCTGCGGGTCGTGGCCTCGCCCCGCGCGCTGGTGATCCCCACGCTGCTCTCGGTGCTCGCGTGGAGCTTCGAGTGCGTCGCGCTCTGGGTGATCCTGCGCGGCCTGAGCGCCACCGCGAGCCTCGCGGTCGCGAGCTTCGCGTACGCCACCGCCACCGTCGCGGGCGCCGTCGCGATGCTCCCCGGGGGCGTCGGGGGCTTCGAGCCCGTCATGCTCGCGCTGCTGCCGCAGCTCTCGCAGGGCGCCGTGGCCGGTGAGGTCGCCCGCGCGGCGACGATCCTCGTGCGGCTCGCTACGCTCTGGTTCGCCGTGGGCGTCGGCGCGGTGGCCCTCGCGGTGTTCCGCCGACGCTACGACCGCGACGCCGACACGACGTAGGCGAGGCCGTCGACGAGAGCGACGCAGAGCACCCCCTCACGCCCCACCGCACGCAGCGAGACGGTGGGGTCTTCAACGTCCTCCGCGCGTCGAATCGTCGCCACGCGCTGCGGGCCCTCGACGCGGCCGTCGCAGTGGGCGCGCAGCAACGCGAGCGAGCCCCCGGCTTCGGCGCACGCGAGCAGCAGGGTGGCCCGGCCGTCGTCGGCGTCGAGCAGCGCCACGTCGACGCAGCCCTCGGCGTCGACCCGCGCCCACGCCGCGGTCGACTCGACGCGCAGCCAGCAGACGCCGCGGGCGAGGTCCAGCGCCGCCACGGCGTCGCCCCGCAGCGCCAGCCGACCCGCGGTAAACCCCTGGGGCAGAGGGGTTTCACGCCACATCCCATCGTCGCCACGCAGGTGCAGCGAGGCCCGCGCGGACCCGTCGATGACCGCGAGGCCCCCCGAGGGGTCGGCCGCGCACGCGGTCACGCGACGAAAGCGCGGCGCGGTGAGCCCAGGCGGATCGACCCCGCACAGCGCGCCCCCGCGACAGCGCGCCCAGAGCCCGCCGCCGCCATGGAGCAGCGCGAGCGCGCCGCGGGCCTCGGGCAGCGCGACCTCCCACGCGCCGTCGTCGCCAAGCACGAGCACCGCGCCCTGCAGCGTCACCAGCGCGGGCGCGCCGCGGCGGCTGACCCCAACGGCGCCGCAGAGCGCATCCGGCGCCTCCGCCCGAACGAGGGGGCCACGGGCGGGCAGATCGAGCGAGAACACGTCCCCCGCCAGCAGCCACACCCGCGCGCCGTCGACGGCGACGTCGGTCACGTCCTCGAGGGCAATGGGCTCGACTGCGTGAATGATCCGCGGCGCGGGTCGGGGAGAATCGTCTTCGTCGTCGTCGAGCGGGGGCGGCGCGTCGAGGGAGAGGAGTTCATCCATGGGCCCCTCCTCGCCGCGGTCACCCTCGCTGGCGAGGGCAGGGAGGTCGTCGATCTCGCCCGCGCCGCGGTCCTCGATGCCGCGTTCGTCGAGCGCGCTCTCGCCGTCGGTGAGCACGAGGTCGTCGTCGTCGCAGCCCACGTCCAGCGCACCGTCGTCGTCGCCCAGGCCCTCACGGAGCTCCTCAAGGTCGTGGTCGAGGGCGATGTCGGACGCCGCGTCGTCGAGGGTCGCGGCCTCGTCGCTGAGGGCGATGCTGCCCGCGGCGTCGCCGAGCGGCTCATCGTCGCCATCCAGCGCCGGGAGCTCTGGGAGTTCGTCGTCCTCGCGGGGCCGCCGCGGCGTCATCCGCGCGCCCCCGGGGGCGTGAGCCCGAGGCGCTGCATCACCAGCTTCATGTCGCTCCAGGTCTCACCCTTGTGCGCGGGCTCGCGCAGCAGGTAGGAGGGGTGCCACGTCGGGAGCAGGGGGATCCCCTGATACGAGTGCCATTGCCCGCGCAGGCGGCTCATGGGGGCGTTGCTGCCGAGCAGAAAGCCCGTGGCCGTGCGCCCGAGGGTCACGATCACCTCGGGGCGCACGACGCCGAGCTGCTTCAGCAGGAAGGGCGTGCACGCGGCGACCTCGTCGGGCTCTGGCGTGCGATTGCCCGGCGGGCGGCACTTCACCACGTTGCAGACGTAGACCGCGTCGGGGTCGAGGTGCATCGCGACGATGATCTTGTCGAGCAGCTGCCCCGCGGGGCCCACGAAGGGGAGGCCCTGCTTGTCCTCCTGCTCGCCGGGGCCCTCGCCGATGAAGACCAGCCGCGCCTCGGGATTGCCGCGCGCGAAGACCGTCTGCGTGCGGCGCTGCGCGAGCTTGCACGCCGTGCACCCGGCGACCTCGCGCTGGATCACGGTCAGGGCGCCGGCTCGGGACGCCCGGTCGAGCGGCGGATCCCCTTGCGCCACAGGGGGATCGACGGCGAGCAGGGTCGGCGCAACCGCGGGAGGAGCGGAGGCGACGGTCACGACCGTCGCGGGTGTCACCCGCACCGCGACAGGGACGATCTCGTCCACCGGCGCGGGCGCGGGGGTCGCGGCGATCACCACCGGCGCGGGGGACGTGGCGATCACCACCGGCGCGGGCGCGGGCGCGCGGTGCGACGACGTGCGCGGGAGCTCCGCGGCGCCGAGCTCACGCTGCCACGCGACGTGGGTCTGAAAGTGCCGCACGAGCTCCGAGAGCTCCGCGCGTAGGTCATCGGACATCGGCAGGTTCCTACCACTCCGCAGCGCGCATCGGCCAATGTTGCGCGCGGTGTCTGTGCCCCTCCCGCTCCGCGCGCTCCGCGTCGCCCTGTCGCTGGTCCTGGCGTCGTCGTGTCGGCGCGGCGCCTCGCAGCCGTCGCCGGTGGTGCTCCGAGACCGCACCGTCGCCGCCGCGGGGCTGCGGATCTTCGTGCGCGAGGTGCGCTCCCCCGTCGCCGCCGCGACCCTCGTGCTGCACGGCGGACCGGGCCTCGACCACACCTACCTCCGGCCCTACTTCGACGGGCTCCGCGACGTCACCCGGGTGCTGTATGTCGACCTCCGCGGGCACGGCCGCTCGGGCGCGCCGCCCGAGTCGACGGGCTACACCATCACCGCCGCGGCCGACGACCTCGCGCTGGTGAGCGAGCGCGAGGGCATGACGAGCGTCGACGTGATCGCGCACGATTTCGGCGCCACGGTGGCGCTCGCGCTGGCCGCGCGGCACCCCTCGCTGGTGCGGCGCATGGTGCTCATCGCGCCGCTCCGCGACGGCGCGCAGGTGGCGGCGGTGGCCGAGCGCTCGCGGCGCGCGCTGGGCGAGAGCGGGTGGCGCGCCGTGCAGGGGCTCACCACGGCGCAGGGCACGCTCCGCGACGCGCACGACCTCCCTCGGCTGTTCCGCGCCCTCGGGGTGATGTGGTGGCACCGCACGCCCGACGAGGCCACCCTCCGCGCGCTCACCGGGACGATGATCTACCGGGCCGAGGCCGACGCGCGCTTCCTCGCAGCGGCGCGGCGCTGGAGCGCGACCCTGGTGGCGCCCGAGGTGCGCGCGCCCACGCTGGTGATCGCCGGCGCCGACGACCGCACCTTCCTCCCCGAGGAGTGCCGCGCGCTCGCCGAGGCCCTGCCCCACGGGACCTTCGTCGCGATCCCCGAGGCGGGTCACCTGCCGTTTGTCGAGCGCCCGGGAGAAGTCGAGCGCGCCGTGCGGGGATTTCGTGGCCGCTGACGCCTCCCGCGAAGTGCGTGTTGACGCGCGAGACTTCTCTTGGTTAGGGTTCCGGTCGGTTGCTGGGACAGCGCGCGTATCGCGCGGTTGAACGCGAGGTTGCGAGGCGTGGCCAATCTGAACGTGCGCATGGAGATGCTCGGCGAGACAAACGTCGGGATGAAGCGCACGCACAACGAAGACAACTTCGCGATCATCCACGAAGAGAACCTCTGCATCGTCGCCGACGGCATGGGGGGTCACGCTTCGGGTGAGGTCGCGTCCAAGATGGCGGTCGACGCGCTGCGCGAGTTCTTCGAGGCCACGGCCAAGGACCCCGACGCGACCTGGCCGTACAAGATGGACAAGCAGCGCTCCTACGAGGAGAACCGCCTCGTCACCGGCGTGAAGCTGGCCAACCTGCGGATCTTCGAGGCCGCGCAGCGCGAGCCGAGGTTCCGCGGGATGGGCACGACCATCGTGGTGGTGGCCGCGGTGCGCGAGGGCGTCATCGTCGGGCACGTGGGCGACTCGCGCGTCTACCGGATCCGCAGCGGCGAGATCAAGCAGCTCACCGAGGACCACTCGCTGCTCAACGACTACCTCAAGATGCGCAAGCTGACCGAGGAAGAGATCGCGAACTTCCCGCACAAGAACGTGATCGTGCGGGCGCTCGGGATGAAGGAGATCGTCAAGGTCGACGCGCACATGGAGACGCCCCTCCCAGGCGACATCTTCCTGCTGTGCTCCGACGGGCTGTCCGGGCCCGTGAACGACGACGACATGCTTCGGATCGTCGAGGAGAACCGCGGTGACCTGAAGGCCGCGGCGTCTCGGCTCATCGCGCGGGCGAATGAGAACGGCGGGCCCGACAACATCACCTGCTGCCTCGTGCGCTGGTCGCCGCCGACGAACTGATCGCGTGCTCCCTGGCGCGGCGCGACCGCTGCGGGGTGCAGGTCGCCGTGGTCCTCCCTGGCGGAACGCGATAGAAGCGACGTGCGGCGTCGCGGGGATTCATGCCCGGGGCGCGCAGGTTGGGTCATGGGAGCCTCCCACCACGTCACAACGATGCTGCCGATGGTCGCGCTGGTGCTCGCGCACTGCGGGTCGTCCGCTGCGCCTCGGGGCGACGCGGCGGCCGAGGCGTCTTCGGACCTCGTCACGATCGAGCTTGACCGCGCCGACCCCGCGCCCGACGTGGGCGCCGAGGTCGTCGACGACGCGACCGAGATCGCCCCCGACGCGCCCGCGGATGGCGCGATGGACGCGGTGTTCGACGCGCCAGGCGACGCCTCCGACGGGGCCGTCGAGGTCGGTCTCGACGCGACCGCCGACGTTGGCCTTCGCGCAGACGGCGAAGTCTCCCTGGTGGTGGATCGCGTCGAGCCCCTCGACATCACCCTGGTCGAAGACCTCCCGGTGCTCCTTCCCGACGCGCCCGCGACCGACGTGCCCTCCCCCGTCGACGTCGGCGCGACGTGCGCCACGGGCCTGCTCGATCGTTGCCCCGCGACGGCCCCTGGGCCGTGCCCCGCGCTGGTGCCGGGGCGCACCACCCAGGTGCGCTTCTCCGGGCTCAGCGCCGACGTGTTGCTCTCGTGCGAGGGCTCCCTCTCGCGCAACGGCCGCGACGGGCTCGTGCCGCTGGTGGTGACCTCCCCGAGCGACCTCACGCTGAGCGCGCAGCCGGGCACCGGCGACGCCACGGTGATGGCCCTGTATCGCGCGAGCGGCTGCGGCCTGCCGAGCGGCGAGCTGCGCTGCGTGAACCCGAGCCGCCTCGGCGAGGCCGCGCGCACGACGGTGTCGTCGCTCGAGCCTGGCACCTACTACGTCGCGGTGTCCTCGCTCCTCGGCGGCAACGTCTCGCTGCGGGCCGACCTCGCCCCGGCGCGACCGCGCCGACGCGGCGACGCGTGCCCAGGCGTTCCGGTGATGCCCGATGGCGTCGCGTCCACGCTCTCCACCGCGGACTTTCAACCCCAGGCTGACTACGGCACCACCTGCGGCGCCGACTCGTCGTCGACCGCGTGGGTCGACGCGGTGTTCTCGTACACGCTGACCGAGCGTCGCGACGTCACGGTGGAGGTCACCGCGCTGGAGGGGGGCAGCGTGTCGATGGAGATCAACGCGGCGTGCGGCCGTCGCGACACCGCGCTGCCGCCCTGCGTGAGCGGCGCCACGGTGCGGCGCGTGGTCCGCGACCAGGCGCCGGGCACCTGGTATGTCACCGTCGACCGCCGATCGAACAACCCCGCGCGCACGCTCCGCGCGACGGTGACCACGGCACCGCCGACGCCGACCCACATCGCTGATCGCTGCCCGGGCCTCGCGCTGCGCGAGGGTGACGCGGTCAGCGTCCCCGTGGAGTCGTTGCAGGGCGATGACGTGCTCTCGTGCCTCGGGGCGCTGCGCGTTGACGGCCACTTCTCTCTGGTCGCCCCCCCGGCGGACCGCGACGTGCTGGTAAACGTCCGCGGCATCACGGACGTCGTCGCCCTCGCGACGCCTGGCGTCTGCGGCGCTCCCTCCATCGACTGCGCGGCGACGGACGAGCGCGAGGGGCCGAACCTCTGGCGCCGCTTTCAGGGGCTCGTGCCCGGCCGCACCTACGACCTCACGGTCGGCACCTCGCAGAGCCGTGACGCCGTCACCGTGCGCTACCTCACCCTGCCCGCGGCGGTCCGCGCCGCCGTGAGCGGGCACAACACCTGCGGGCGCGCGGCCGCGTTGCCCGCGGAGGGAGGTCTCTTGACGGGCACG
>JBILLI010000504.1:0-5775 GCA_044376155.1 Polyangiales bacterium | reverse complement strand
TCGACGACCTGCGGCGGCATCGCGTGCCTCGGGGGTCGCAGGGTCTACCACCGCCTCACCCTCGCCGAGCCCCGGCGCGTGGTGGTGAACACCTACGGGTCCAGCTTCGACACCCTGGTGCAGGTGCTCTCGGGGGACTGCCCGGGCCGCCCCGTCGACGGCGGGTGCAGCGACAACGCGATGGGCACCGCGGCGATGGTCGACGTCTCCCTCGACGCGGGGACCTACGTGATCGTGGTGGCGGGGTGCGGGGTCAGCGCGCAGGGCAACTACGCGCTCGATGTGAGCACGCTGCCGCCCTGAGCGTCAGACGCCCCGCGGGACCTTGTCGAGGTCGATCTGCTGCATCGCCGCGCGGAGCACCGACGAGCGGCTCGCCTTGGTGTGCCCGCGGCGCTTGAGCTCGTCGACGACCGCGTCGAGGTTCGCGAGGTCGTCGGTGTAGAGCGAGATGCAGATGACCTTGTAGTGGTCAGGCTTGGGCTTCGCGGGCGCCTCGGGGACGCGCCGGGTGGACCGCGCGATGGGCACCTCGGGCGCGAAGAAGGTCTCGCGCAGCACGTCGCCGGGGTCGTCGCGAAACACGTCGTGAATGCCACGGGCCGCGCGGGCCTCGGAGGCGATGGGGAGCGCGTTGCTGCGGGACATGATCAGACCTCCACCTGTTGGGCGACGGCGCCCACGTCCTCGCGTCGTCCGCTCGCCGTGGCGGCCAGGACGCGGTCTACGAGCACGGCATAGTCCTCGGCGCCGTGCGAGTCGGGGGCGTACTCGAAGATCGACTGCTTCGCCGCGGGGGCCTCGCGGAGCTTCATGTTCGCGCGCACGGGCGGGAAGCACAGGTCTCCGAACTTCGCCTTGAGCGTGTCGGTGACCTCGCGCCCGAGCTTGTGCCGCGCGTCGAAGAAGGTCGGCACGACGCCCAGCACGTAGACCGGGTGCTTGAGGTGCTCGTGCACGTTGCGCAGCGTGCGCACGCACTGCTTCACCCCCACCAGCGCGAGGTAGTCGCAGCTCACGGGGATCAGCACGCTGTCGGCGTAGCAGAGCGCGTTCTGGTTCAGCAGCGAGAGCGACGGCGAGCAGTCGAGCACCACCACGTCGTAGTCGGTCGTCGCGGCCAGGCGGTCGCGCAGCACGCGGTCGCGGTTGGGGCGCGCGGCGAGGTACAGCTCCGCGGCCGCGAGGGTCTCGTTGGAGGTGATCACGTCGAGGTTCGCCCGCACCGGAACGGCCACCTCCGCAGGGTCGGCGCCGAGCACGAGCACGTGGTAGAGCGAGGTCTCGCCGCGCACCCCGAGCGAGACCCCGACGTTGCCCTGCGGGTCGACGTCGACGAGGAGCACCTTCAGCCCCTTCTCCGCGAGCCCCGCGGCCACGTTGATCGACGTGGTGGTCTTGCCCGTGCCGCCCTTGTGGTTGAACACCGCGATGCGCCGCGCGGCCTTGCGCGTCGGCGCCGTCGCCGCGAGGCGCGTGCGGCAGTCGTCGGTGCACGCGTAGCGCTGGCCGTCGTCGTCGGTCCAAACCTGCCATGCGAACTCCGGGTTGAAGCGCCGCTTGCAGCACGAGCAGTCGACCCCGTCATCCCCCCCGCGCAGCCGCGCCTGCTGACACTTCTGCGTACAGAAGAACCGGGGGTCATCCCCCGCGTCCTCCACCTGAAACCTGAACCGCGGCTCGAACTTCTTGCCGCACACGGAGCATTGTCGCGTCGTCGCCATATGAGTCCTTAGCGAAGTGGCGACTCGCCACTGCCCGAACGCGGCGACGGGGTCAAAAAAACTACAAGACGATTTTGGCTGGAGCTCCGATCTCTCAGAGAGATTCGAGGTAGCGCAGGAGGTCCGACAGGCGCTCGGCGTCGAGGTGCCGCGCGGCCCCGTGGCCCTCCCCGAGCATCACGGCGTCGCGCAGCGAACGGGCGCGGCCGTCGTGCATCCACGGGCCGCGGGCGGCGACGTCGACCAGCGAGGGGACCTGGTAAGCCCCGCCGGTGCCGACATCATGGTTCTCGTTGTTGGTGAGCCGCGGGCCGGCGTGGCAGCCCGCGCAGCCCACGGTGGGGTCTTCGAAGACCGCCCGCCCCGCGGCGACGCGCGCGGCGTCTCCCTGCGGCGCCCGACGAATGGCGGGGAGCCCGTCGAGCCAGCGCACCGCGGCGTCGAGCTGCGCGGGCGCGAGGGAGCCGCCCAGGGCCTGCGCGGCATAGGTGCGTTGGGTGGCCACGTGGAGGTCCGCCGCGTCGCCCTCCCAGTTGAAGGGCGCGGTGGCGAGGAGCCCCCCGCGCAGGGTCGGGGTGCGGCGCGCGCCCACGCCCTCGAGGTTCCACACGCGGCCGTCGTCTTCGCCCTCGGGATGGCACGACGCACAGGTCACGCGGGCGCCGGTGTCGGTGTGAAAGAGCGACTGCGCCGCGTCGAGGGTGTATCCCCCGTCGAGGGTGAACGAGCGCAGCAGGCCCCCCTCCCTCGCGCCGTCGTAGCCCGTGTCGAAGACGTGCAGCGCGAGGGGACCATGGGTCTGCACCACCAGTCGCCCCTCGGGATCATACGCCACGGCGACGGCGCGGCCGGGCACCTGGGCCATCGCCACACTCGTCGCGGTGTCGCGCACGCAGCCCTGCTCCACGTTGGAGTACAGCCGGTCGAAGCGGTAGCGCAGCACCTGCGCGCCCCGCGCGGCGCCGCCCGGCGCGGCCACGGCGACCTCTTCGCCGCGAGGGTCGAGGGCGAGGTCGAGGGCGAGCACGGCGCCGCGGAGCGGGAGGGAGGTGAGCGCGGCGGAGTCGTCCTTCACGACGCTCACGGCGCTCTGCACCACGCCCGCGCCGCAGGGGAGGTCGGCCGAGAAGCCCTGCGGCCCCATGCGCAGCGGGAGGTTCTCGTTCACCTGGTGGAGCACCAGCGCGCCGCCGCGGGGCAGCGGCTGCGTGCGCCACGCCACCGAGGCCTCGCGGGCGCCGTCGCGCGCGCCGCCGAGGGTGGTCCGCACGGGGCGGTCCTGCGCGTCGAGCTGGATGACCTCCGCGCTGCGAAAGCGCGTGAGGTAGCGGTAGCCCTGGCTCACCACGACGTCGCGGAGGTCGGCGGCGACGAAGGTCCTGCGGGTCGGGGAGCCGCCCGCGGCCGGGAGCCGCACGAGCTCGCCCCCGGCGCAGGCCACGAGCACGGCGTCGTCCGCGGGGTCCCACGCGACGCCACGGGGCGCGGTGCACACGGCCCGGCGCGACGGACGCTGCGCGGTGCTCGCGGCGAGGCCCTGCCCGAGGCCCAGCGCGAGGTCGAGGGTGACGATCTCCCCCGCGCCGCGCAGCACGACGTGCACGCGGTGGCGACCGTCTTCGAAGATCCGCCCGGGGTCGGCGCCCTCCCCGAGCTCCACCGCGCGGGGCGGCGTGGCGCCGGTGAGGTCGGTGATCCAGAGGCGGTCGTGGTCGGGGTCGGCGCTCACGGCGGTGCGTCCGTCGCTGGCGACCAGGAGCGTGCCGCCGCTGAGGGGCCGCGCCGCAGTCGGCGCGCGCGGGGTGGTGTCGGCGTTGTCGTTCGCCGCTGGGGTCACCTCGGGCGCCTCGCGCAGGATCGACGGCCGATCGTTCGCCGGGTCGCGGCACCCCAGCAGCGCCACCGCCACCGGAATCACCCAACCGCCGACACCTCGTCCGAGCATGATCATCTGCGCCTCGCCTCCGCCTTCATGAATCGGCGCCAGGGCGTGTGGGCCTCAAGGTCCGATGTGCCGCGCTGGAGCACCGCCGGGCGCCCTGTCCCACCCCGTCGGTGGAGGTGCGCGCGCGCCCACAACAGACCCCTCGAAGCGCGAGAAAATCCCTTGAATTTCAGGTCACCCGAGGCGTCACCCCCCCGCCGCTCACACGCGCTCCCCGGTGGCTTCTGGTGCGACGGTGAGGGCTCGGCGCCTGCGTCTCCCTGCACCTACGGCGGTGTGGGGAGGTGGGGGAGCGAAGCATTCGCGAACGGAGCCGTGGGGCGCCCCGAGGGTGATAGGGTCGACGGCCGGAGGAGAGCATCGATGCTGAAGGTGGGAGACGCGGCGCCGGACTTCGCGATGGTGGCCGACAATGGCGAGGCGGTGACGCTCGCGTCGCTGCGAGGGCAGCGCGTGGTGCTGTACTTCTACCCGAAGGACGACACCCCGGGCTGCACGGTGGAGGCGCAGGATTTCTCCGCGGCGCTGCCCGAGTTTCGCGCGCTGCGCGCCGAGGTCTTCGGGGTGTCGCGCGACACGACGAAGCGGCACCAATCGTTCTGCAAGAAGCACGGGCTGACAGTGCGGCTGCTCACCGACGGCGAAGACGCCGCGGTGCACAAGGCCTTCGGCGCGTGGGGCGAGAAGAAGCTCTACGGCAAGGTCAGCGAGGGCTGCATCCGCAGCACGTTCCTGCTCGACGAGGAGGGCGTGGTGCGCGCGGTGTGGTCGCCGGTGAAGGTGCTGGGCCACGCGGCGGCGGTGCTCGAGGCGTTGCGCGGCGAGAACCGTGAGGAGATCCGCGCGCAGATCCATCGGGCGGCGGTGAAGGCCGTGACGCCCGCGACGGACGACGTCGCGACGACGAAGCCGCGTCGCAAGAAGACCCCCGCGCCCTGAGTCTTCAGAACAGTTCGCCCTGCGGCGACGGACGGCGGAAGCACCCCGGCGCCTCGATGGCCGGGCGCGGCTCGAAGCCGAGCCGCCGCGCGTGGGCGTGAAAGAGCTGCCGCACGATCTCCCAGCGAGGACCTTCTCCCCGCATCCGCGCCCCGAACGCGCGCTCGTCGAGGCGGTTGGGGCGGATGTCGATGAGCTGCGACATCACCCGCGCCGCGCGGTCAGGGAAGGCCTCGCGGAGCCGCGCCTCGAAGATGGGACCGACCTCGCCCGGGAGGCGCAGCGCGATCATGAACGCGGTGGTGGCGCCGGCGTCGCGGGCGCGCTCGAGGAGCTCGGGGATGTCGTGGTCGTTGAGCCCGGGGATGATCGGCGACAGCGAAACGCCCGTGGGCACGCCGGCGTCGGAGAGCGCGCGCAGAGCCTCGAAGCGCCGCGAGACGCGCGCGGCCCAGGGCTCGATCTTGAGGGCGTCTTCGTCGCGCGCGAAGGGGATCGAGAGCATCACCCGCGCGACGCTGTCCCGGGCGATCCGCGCGAGCACGTCGGCGTCGCGGCGCACGAGCGCGGACTTGGTGATGACCCCCACGGGGTTGCGGTAGTCGGCGCAGACCTCGAGGCAGGCGCGGGTGAGCGCGTAGCTCGCCTCGAGGGGCTGGTAGCAGTCAGTGTTGCCCGAGAGCATGATCGCCTCGCCGAGCCAGGACCGCTTGTCAAAGGCCTCGCGGAGCAGCGCCGGCGCGTCGGGCTTCACCACGATCTTGCGGTCGAAGTCGGTGCCCGCGCCGAAGCCGAGGTGCTGGTGCGAGGGGCGCGCATAGCAGTAGGCGCACGCATGCATGCACCCGCGGTAGGGATTGAGGCTCCAACGGAACGGGATGTCGGGCGAGTCGTTGCGCGCGATGATGCTCCGCGCGTGGTCGTGGAACACCTCCAGGCGCGCAGGCGGCGGCTCGTCGAGGTACTCGACGTGGGTGCTGCTCCAGGGGTTGGGCGGGTTGTCGATGGGGCGCGGCACCAGGGGGAGCGCCCACGTTGACACGGCCGCGTGGGCGGTGCGAACGTCCGCGGTCCGCCCTCGTAGCTCAGTGGATAGAGCAGCGGCTTCCTAAGCCGAAGGTCACAGGTTCGATCCCTGTCGGGGGTGCTGGAAAAGCAGGGGTGGCA
>JBILLI010000442.1:0-6379 GCA_044376155.1 Polyangiales bacterium | reverse complement strand
TCTGCGCGCCGGGGCAGCTCTGCATGCAGACGCCGTTGACGCAGATGTTCCCCGGGTTGCAGGCGTTGCCGCAGGCGCCGCAATTCACCACGCTCATGCGGGTGTCGACGCAGGCGCCGTTGCAGCGGGCCTGACCTTCGGCGCACGACACGTCGACGGTCGCGTCCATGCCGCCGTCGCGGCTCAGGCCGACGACGGAGGAGCCGTCGCAGCCCGCGATCCACGCGGAGGCGGCGAGCACGAGCAGCGCCTGTTTCAGGAACAACCAGTGTGAGCTTCGGGGGACCATCGACACACTCCTCGCAAGGGTACGGCGCGAGAGTCTCACGCGCGCTTCCCCGGGCGCGAGGGCCGCGACGAGGCGGCGTCACCTCGCGTAGGATCCTGCGTCAATGAACGACTCCCTCGACGCGCTCCCCGGGCGCCGCGCCCTCGACGAGGGGACCGTCTTCGCCGGGCGATTTCGCGTGGTGCGTGCCCTCGGGCAGGGCGGCATGGGGAGCGTCTACGAGGCGGTGCAGGTAACCCTCGACCGCCCCGTGGCGCTCAAGCTCCTGCACCCCGCGCTCACCATGGACCTCTCGCTGGTGCAGCGGTTTCAGCGCGAGGCGAGGCTCATGGCGGCGCTGCGCCACCCCAACATCGTCGAGGTCATCGACGCCGGGGTCGAAGACGGCGCGCTCTGGATCGCCATGGAGTACCTCCGCGGCGAGACCCTCGCGCACTGGCTCGAGTCCCTCGATCACCCGCCCTCCCCTGCGGACCTGCTCCCGCGGGTGACCCCCATCGCCCGGGCCCTGGCGCACATGCACGCGCGCGAGATCGTGCACCGCGACGTGAAGCCCGACAACGTGATGCTCGCCCGCGACGAGCGGGGCGAGGTGGTGCCGAAGCTCCTCGACCTCGGCATCGCGCACCCGCGCGTGGAGGGCGCGAAGCTCACCGCCACCGGCGCGCTCCTGGGCACGCCCGCGTACATCGCCCCGGAGCAGGCCTGGGGCGTCGCCGACATCTCGCCCGCGGCGGACCAGTGGTCCTTCGCGGCGATGCTCTACGAGGCGTTCACGGGGCACCTCCCGCACGAGTCCGACACGCCCATGGGGATCATCACCCGCCGCGTCGCGGGCCCCGCGGATCGCCCCGAGACCCTCCTCGCCGACTTCGACCCCGCCCTCGCCGACGTGCTCATGCGCGCGCTCGAGCCCGCGCCCGAGGACCGCTTCCCCTCCCTCGACGCCCTGCTCGACGCCCTCGCGCCCTTCGCCGACCTCCCCACGGCGCTCACCTCGCGCTCGGCCCCGCCTCGCTCCCTCGCGCCGCCGGAGCCGCGCGCCCCCACGCACATCGCCCCGCGCCCGACCCCCGAGGCGCTCGCGGTCCCGGCGCTGCCCCTCCCCCCCGCGCTCCCATCGCCCGATCGCCGCGCGCCGATCCCTTCTTCCGCCCCGGTCGCGGTGGTCCCGCCGTCGCCCCTCGCGCGGGGGTGGCCCCTGCTCCTCGCTGCGCTCGTGGTCACGGGCTCCCTCGCGCTCGCGCTCCGCCCCCCGGCCCCCGCCCCGCTCCCGACGCGCGACGCCGCCCCCGACCCGCCCCCGACCCGCGATGTTGCGCCCGAGGCGGTGACCTTCACCCTCGATTTCAGCCCCGCGACCGCACGGATCTCCCTGGACGACAGCGTGATCGGCGCGGGCCACGCCTCGCTGCGGGTGCCGCGCGACGGGCGCAGCTACGCCCTCCGCGTCGAGGCGCCGGGCTTCGTTCCCATTCGCGACGTGCTCCGCGCGAGCGGCGACGCGCAGATCTCCCGCACGCTCATCGCCCTCGACGCGGGCGCGCCCCCGCGCCCCCGGTCGACCCACACGACGACCGTCGTCACGCCTCCGTCGACGCCCCCGCGGCCGAGCCCGCCGGTGCTCGTGCCCCACCGTCGACCCATCGATCCGACCTATCCGGAATGACGCACGGTCTGTCTGGATTTTCAGACAGGCAATCGCGACTCTCGGCGGAGATTCAAGATGGCCCCGCGCTTGCGTGGGCGGAGCCCGAGGGAGCCAACCGATGCGTCACGGAATCGCAGTGCTGGTCTTGTTGGGATGCGTGAGCGGCGAGTCGGTCGCGCGGCGAGGGCTGCTCGGCGACTGCACCTTCAACGACGAGTGTCAGTCGCCCCTGATCTGCGCGGCGCGGCGGTGTCGCGCGGAGTGCCGCACCGACCGCGACTGCACCAACAACTGGCGCTGCCGCTCGGCGGGTCAGGGGAACAAGTTCGTCTGCTACGACCCCGCCGACCGCGCCACGGGGTGCGAGTACGCATCGCACTGCCAGTCGCCCGACATCTGCGGCCCGGGCAACATCTGCCAGGCGCAGTGCAACGACGACTACGACTGCATCATCCGTCGCCCCGGCACCACCTGCGACCTCACCAGGGGTCTGTGCTCCGACCACCCTGACTTCGACCAGGGCGACGCCGCCGTGACCGACGGGGCCTCGCAGGGAGGCGGGTGATGCGCGCTCACGCTCTGGCGCTCCTCAGCGCGCTCGCGGCCTGCGTCGACGTGAGCGGGTCGCAGCGCGCGTCGCTGCTCGGGGCCTGCACCTTCAGCGACGAGTGTCAGTCCCCGCTCCTCTGCGCCGCGGGGCGCTGCCGCGCGCAGTGCCGCACTGACCGCGACTGCGTGAACGGCTGGCGGTGCCTCTCGGCGGGCGTACCGAATCTGAGCGTCTGCTACGCCCCCGACGACTACGCCAACGCCTGCGTCTGGAGCAGCCAGTGCCGCGGCGGACGGATCTGCGGCGGCGACCGCGTGTGCCGCAAGCAGTGCCTCACCAACTACGACTGCCGGGTCATCGACCCGAGCCTCTGGTGCGTCGCGCCGGGCCTCTGCTCGTCGCACCCCTTCCTCGACGGCGGCGTCCCCGCGGACGTCGACCTGAACCTCCTCAGCGGCGCCGCGCGCCCCGACGCGGCGACTTCGGGAGACGTCCGATCCCTCTCGGACACAAGTGCTTCGGGTGACACCGGGGCCGACGCGACCGCCGACGCGGCGACCGCCGACGCCACGACCGCCGACGCCGCGACCGCCGACGTCCCGCCCGCGGGCCCCGCGGAGATGCCCACGGTGGTGAGCGGCACCGGCTGCGGTCCGCGCACCGACGCGCGGAGCTGCACGCCGGGCGCGCCGGGCTGCGACGTGGTGGAGATCCAGGCCAGCCGTGAGGGGACCGCCCGCTGCGTGCGCTTCTCCGACGGCTCCGTGCGCTGTTGGGGCAACGGCTACGCCAACACCCTCGGCATCGGCGGCATCACCCCCTGCCTCACGCCCTTCATCGCGCAGCGCCTCCACGGCGCCCGCGCCCTGGAGCTCGGCGGCGGATCGGGCTGCGCGATGTTCACCCGCGGCGTCTGGTGCTGGGGCAGCAACTTTCAGAGCAACGTCGGCGTCGGCACCGGGCAGACCCCGCTGCCCACGGCCATCCTCGAAGCCCCCGACGGCCTCGGCTCCCTCGCCGCGGGACACGGAAACACCACCTGCCTCGTGCGCCCCGACGGCGCCCTGCGCTGTTGGGGGCAGAACACCGGCGGCGAGCTCGGGCAGGGCGACAACCTCCCGCGCGTCGGCCCCGTCACCGTCCCCCTCACCGACGTGATCGCCGTGGCCCCCGGCGAGACCCACGTGTGCGCGCTGCGGCGCGACCGCACGGTGTGGTGCTGGGGCGCGAACTGCGCGGGGCAGTGCGGCCAGGCCCCGAGCCGCGCCCCGGGCTTCCCCTACCCCGTGAATTGCGGCGTGCGGGTGATGACCCCGATGCAGGTGCCGGGCCTCACCGACGTGCAGGAGATCGTCGCCGGACGATACTTCTCCTGCGCGCGCCTCGCCGACCGCACCGTGCAGTGCTGGGGCTGGAACGATGGCGGCGCGCTCGGCCGCGGGGGCGTCGGGTCACCCGGTGACTACCGCGAGACCCCAGGAACCGTCATGGGCATCACCGACGCCACCTCCCTGAGCACCGCCCAGGGGTACGGCGCGTGTGTGCTCCGCGCCGACCGCACGGTGTGGTGCTGGGGTGGTGACTCCAACGGCGGCGCGATGACCTCCCCCGGGCAGCCGTATCAGATCCCCTCGCTCACCGACGTGCGCGCCCTCGCGCCCCGCGCCCCCTGCGTCACCCGTATGAACGGCGAGGTCTGGTGCTGGGCCGGGCAGATCGGCGACGGACAGACCCGCCCGACCATGGCCGCCGCCCGCGTGAACTTCTGAGCTTCGTGTACCCTCCGCGCACCGATGCGCCTCGCCCTCGCCCTCACCCTCACCCTCTGCGCCCCCGCGGTGCTCGCCCAGACCACCCCCGACGTGGCCAGCGCCGCGGCCGCGTTTCAAGAGGGCCAGCGCGCCCAGCTCGCCCGAGACTTCGCCCGCGCCGCGGAGATGTTCGAGCTCGCCGACGGCAGCGCGCCCTCCGCCGCCGCCCTGCGCAGCGCCGTGCGCAACCATCAGGCCGCCGGCCACCCCGCCCGCGCGGCCACCCTCGCGCTGCGCATGCAGGCCCGCGACGCGGGTGACCCGCAGAGCGCCGCCCTCGCCGCCGAGACCCTCGCCGCGCTCACGCCCCGCCTCGCGCGGATCTCCTTGCGCTGCAACCCCTCCTGCGCGCTCGTGGTCGACGGCGCGGCGGTGTCGTCGGGCGCGCGGGAGTCCCACGAGGTCTTCGCCGAGCCCGGCGAGCACACCCTCGAAGCCTCGTGGGGCCCCGCCCGCACGCGCCGCGCGCCCGTCACCGCCGCCGCGGGGGCGCAGGTCACGCTGATCCTCGACGCGCCGCCCGAGCCCCCGCCCGCCCCCACGCCCGAACCCCCGGCCCCGCCCGCACCCACCCCCGTGATCGTCGTGGCCGCGCCCCCCGTGGTCGCGCCGCCGCCGCCCCCGCCCGTGTCGCGCAGGCCGCTCGGCCCCGCGGTGTTCTGGTCGGTGCTCGGCGCCACCGCGGTGAGCGGGGGCGTGCTGATCTGGTCCGGCGTCGACACCCTCGGCGCGCGGGACCGCTACGTGGCCACGCCCTCGGAGCGCGCGTACCTCGACGGCGTGGGGCTGCAGACCCGCACCAACGCGCTCATCGCCACCACCGCGACGCTGGCCGCGGCCGCCGCGCTCACGGCGGTGTTCACCGAGTGGTCGGGCGCGCGCACGGCGCAGCTCGGGGCGGCGGTGACCCCGCTCCCTGGTGGCGCGATGGTCGGAATGGTACGGTCTTTCTAGTGGATTCTGTGAGCCCCCCGCGATGAGCGACACCGCCCGCACGATGCTCGATCGCTACGAGCTCATCGCCCCCATCGCCCGCGGCGGCATGGGGAGCGTGCACCTCGCGCGGCTCGCCGGGGCCGGGGGCTTTCAGCGGCTGTACGCCATCAAGCGCATGCACCCCCACCTCGCCGACGAGGAGGAGTTCGTCGCGATGCTCCTCGACGAGGCGAGGCTCGCGGCGCGGATTCATCACACCAACGCCGTGGCCATCATCGACGTGCGCGAGCACCCCGAGGGCCCCTTCGTGGTCATGGACTACGTCGACGGCGTCACCCTCGCCCGCCTCGCCGCGGGCGCCGCGGACATGCCCTGGAGGGCCCGCACCCGCCTCGCGCTGCGGGTCATCTGCGACGCCCTCGCCGGCCTCCACGCCGCCCACGACCTGCGCGACGACGACGGCCACGCCCTCGCGCTGGTGCACCGCGACGTGTCGCCGCAGAACATCCTCGTGGGCACCGACGGCGTCGGGCGCATCACGGATTTCGGCATCGCCGTGGCCGCCGCCCGCATCGCCGCGTCGCGCCCGGGCACGCTCAAGGGCAAGCCGGCGTACATGTCCCCCGAGCAGGTGAGCGGCGAGGCCATCGACCGTCGCTCCGACCTCTTCGCCATGGGCGTGGTGCTCTGGGAGTGCCTCACGGGCCAGCGGCTCTTTCTGGGCGGCACCGAGGCGGCCGCGTTGGTGATGGTCCTCGGCGCGCCCATCGCGTCGCCCCGAGAGCACGCGCCGGAGCTCGGCGAGGGCCTCGCCGCGGTGTGCCTCAAGGCCCTCGCGCGCCCCCGCGACGAGCGCTACGCCGACGCGCGGGAGATGCTCCGGGCGCTGGAGACGGCCGCCGCCGCCGAGGGGCTGCTGGCCTCCACCCACGAGGTCTCTGACGCGCTCGGCGCGCTGTTCAACGAAGAGCTCCAGGCGCGGCGGGCGATGCTCCGCGACGCCGCGAAGGCGAAGGGACTCGGGTCCATCACCCCGGCCTTCGGGGTGGCCCCGGGCAAGAGCGACAGCAAGAGCATCCCGGCCATCGAGGTGCTCTCGCGCCCGCTCGGGGTCGACGCCGTGCGCCCCGCCGAGGTCGCTC
>JBILLI010000441.1:0-6389 GCA_044376155.1 Polyangiales bacterium | reverse complement strand
GTCGTCTTCGGCCTCGCACGCCGTGCCCGTCGACACCCACGCGGGCCCGATGGGCAGCGTGGCGTTGTCGCCCGCCAGCGCCGGAAGCACCAGCACCCGCGAGCTCGCCTCGACGGTCTCGTCGTCGGTCACCGCGGTGGCCACGAGGTCGTAGTCGAGCTGATTGGGCACCGAGCTCGCGAGGTCGCGCGGCCACGAGACCGTGAAGGGCACCTCGCGGGGCACCCCCTCGCTCAACGCGAACGCGCCCAGCGAGATCGACGCGTTCACCGGGAGGGTGACCTCGCGCACGTCGCCCTCGTGCTTCTCGCGGCGGAGCATGCGCGCCACCACCCGCAGGGCGGTCACCCGCGCACCGCGGTCGGCGCGCAACACCACGAAGCCCGCGCAGCGGTCCCCCGGTGCCACCGACCGCGACGCGACCTTCACGCTCACCTGCAGACCGCGACGCTCCGTGGACTCCCGCACGCTCATCTCCCGGTCACGTTCTGTACGGTCGAAAGCGGGAGAAGTGAAGCCCGTTGCACAGGGTCGTCACTGCACTATTCTGCGCCGCCTCATGTTCTCCCTCCTTTCCTCGCTGGGTCGCGCGGCCGCCGATGGGCTCCGCGGCACCTTCCCCGACGCCACCCTCCCCGACGTGATCCCCGTGGAGCGCTCCGACCGCGCGGACCTCCAGTGCACCGCGGCCCTGGGCCTCGCCCGCGCGATGCGCAAGAATCCGCGGGAGATCGCGGGCGAGATCGCGAAGGCCCTGGGCGCGCACCCCGCCGTGGCCGCGTGCGAGGTGGCGGGCGCGGGCTTCGTGAACATCACCCTCAGCACCGCGTGGCTCGGCGAGAACCTCCGCGCGGGCCTCGCGCTGCCCGCCGTGGGCGCCGGGCAGACCGTGGTGGTCGACTACTCCTCCCCCAACGTCGCCAAGCCCATGCACATCGGGCACATCCGCTCGACGATCCTGGGCGAGGCGCTCAAGCGCGTGCTGCGCGCGGTGGGATACACCGTCATCGCCGACAACCACCTCGGCGACTGGGGCACGCAGTTCGGCAAGCTCATCGTCGCGTGGAACCGCTTTCGCGACGATGACGCATTTGTTCGCGAGCCGGTGAACGAGCTGCTGCGGATCTACATCCGCTACGGCGACGAGGAGAAGGCCCAGCGCGCGGCCCTCGGGCAGAAGGCCGCGGCGGACGAAGACGGCGACGCGCCCGCGGGCGACGCGGTGCCCGAGATCCTCGCGGCGGCGCGCGCGGAGCTGGTGAAGCTGCAGCAGGGCGACCCCGCGAACCTCGCGCTGTGGCAGTCGTTCATCGACGTGTCGATGAAGGAGTTCAACCGGGTCTACCAGCGCCTCGGGGTGAGCTTCGACGTGACCCTCGGCGAGAGCTTCTACAACCCCGTGCTCGCCGACACCGTGAAGAAGTACACCGACGCGGGCGTCGCCGAGGAGAGCGAAGGCGCCATCGTCGTCACCTTCTCCAAGGACCGCGACGGTGAGGCCATGCCCCCGCTCCTCGTGCGCAAGCGCGACGGGGGATTCCTCTACGGCACCACCGACCTCGCCACCATCGACCACCGGGTGAAGACCTGGGATCCGAGCCGCATCCTCTACGTCACCGACGAGCGGCAGCAGCTCCATTTTCGTCAGTTCTTCGCGGCCGCGCGACGCCTCGGCGCGAGCGTCAGCCTCGAGCATGTGTGGTTCGGCCTCATGCGCCTCCCCGAAGGGACCTTCTCGACCCGCGACGGCAACGTCATCGGGCTCGAAGCCCTGCTCGACGAGGCCGAGCGCCGCGCGCGGGCCCTGGGCGCCGAGGTCGCGACGAAGTCCGACACGCCCTTCTCCGACGCCGAGCTCGACGAGGTCGCCCGCGTCGTGGGCCTCGGCGCCGTGAAGTACAACGACCTCTGCAAGGACCGGCAGACCCTCGTCACCTTCACCTGGGACAAGGCCCTCGCGCTCAACGGCAACAGCGGCCCCTACCTCCAGTACGCCTACGCGCGCATGCGCTCGATCCTGCGCAAGGCCGCCGCGCAAGACGCCGCGCCCGGGACCATCGCCCTCGCCGAGCCCACCGAGCGCGCCCTCGCCCTCGCCCTGCTGCGCTACCCCATGGCCGTCGCCGAGGTCGCCCGCAGCGCGCGGCCGCACATCCTGTGTGACCAGCTCTACGAGGTCGCGCAGGCCTTCTCGACCTTCTACGCCGCGTGCCCGGTGCTCCAGTCCGAGCCCGCCGTGCGCGCCTCGCGCCTCGCCCTCGTGGCCCTCACCGCCGACGTGCTCCGCGCGGGCCTGGACCTGCTCGGCATCGAGACCCTGGAGCGCATGTGAGCACGCTCAGCCCCTTGCGGCAGAAGCGCTTCGAGCACCTCTTCGGGGTCAACGACCGCGACGGCGACGGCTTCATCACCGAGGCCGACGTCATGCCCACGGCGACGCTCTTCGCCGACAGCCAGGGGTGGTCCGCCGACGAGCCCCGACGCGCGCAGCACGCCGCGATGCTCGGCGCGGTGTGGCAGAGCTATCAAGGCTTCTGCCGCCCCGAAGACGGCCCGCGCATGGGCCGCGACGCGTGGCTGGCGCTGTGGACGGGATACTCCGCCGCGCTCGCCGCCGAGGTCGCGCAGGGCGGCGGTGCCCTCCTCGCGCAGTTCGAGCACAGCCTCGAGCAGGTCATCGAGATGCTCGACGACACCCACAGCGGCCGCGCGACGCGCGACGTGTGGTGCGCCTGGGCCCGCGCGGCGAACGTCGCCGACCCCGAGGCGGCCTTCGCGCGCCTCGACGTGCAGGGCAAGGGCTACCTCCTGCGCGCCGACCTCGTGCAGCGCCAGGTGGAGTTCCTCGTGAGCGAAGACCCCGACGCGCCGGGCAACCACTACTTCGGCGTCATCGACACCGCCGCGCTATCGCCCGCGCCGTCGGGCGGGTGAGCTCGCCTCGGGGCTCGACGACGACAGCAGCAGCACGCCCGCGGTGCACACGCCGGTCACCAGCAGCACCCCCGCGATGAGTCCCAGGGCGATCTTCGTCCCCAGCGCGCCGGGGGCCGCGCGGGCCTGGCGCTCCAGCGCCGTGAGGGCCACGGGCACGGCCGGGGGCGGTAGCGACTCGGCCGCGTGTGCCGCCGCCACGAGCAGCTCCGTCATCGCCGGGACCTCACCCGCCACCGCCTCGGGGTGAAAGTACCGACGGGTGAGCCGCATCGCGCCGGGGCGCAGCGCGAAGACCCGCAGCTCGCGCCCGGTGGGGTCGTGCGTCGCGCGCAGCACGAGCTCCCGGAGCGCGGGCGTGGAGAGCATGCGCGCGGCCCACGCGGGGTCGGCGCTCGACACCACGAGCCCCGCGAAGGCCGGGGCCGCGAGGCGCACCTCGGTCATCCCGAAGGCGCCGCGCAGCACCTCGCCCGCGGCGGTGCGCGTGCCCACCGCGAGCGCGCCGTGCACGTTGGCCTCGACGGTGACGTCGAGCATCGGACCGCGGCGGACGTAGAGCGCGTCGACGGCGCGGTTCTGCCAGCGGCCGTGGTACTCGCGGAGGTTGATCAGCGCGCCGCTGCCCGCGAGGCCCAGCCGCGCGAAGCCCGCGTCGAGCACCTTCGACCGCGACGCGGCGAAGGTCAGTGAGCCGATGGCGACCGCGGTGACGCCCACGAAGAACACCGCGGCGAACACCGCCGTGCGGGCCACGCCGTCGCCCGGGGTGAGCGACGCGGCGCCGACGGCGAGGGCGATGAAGCCCAGCACCAGCGCCACCGACGCGCCGAGGATCAGCAGCTGGGCGAAGCATCCGCGGCCCTGGGCGCGTGCGAAGGGGTCTGTCATGGGCTTCTTCGGGGGATCATCGGGCGCGCGGAAATGCCTTGTCAACGCGGGGATTTCTCGCGCAGGCGGGCGCGCAAGTTGCGCAGATCCTCGCGCAGACGTCGCGAGGTCCGCCCACCGCGCGCGCGGTACGGGGCTTGCGCGGGTCCGCCGCCGGAGGTGCGCGGGATGTGGCTTCGTCGTGAGCTCGGGTTCGTCGTGGGCGTGGTCGCGTGTTCGCCCGGCGCGTCCTCGTCGCCGCCAACGGTCACCGAAGCGCCCGCGCCCGAGGGCCCCGCGCGGCGCTTCAACGGTCGCCGTGGACGCGCGCCCGGGCGACGCCCCGCCGCCCCCGCAGCCCCTGCGCCCACGCCCACGCCCGCACCCAGCGCGCAGGTGACGCCCGCGCCCGTGGGAGATCGTTCGCGCCCGAACATTCTCGTCGTGCTCACCGACGACCAGCGCGCCGACGCCGCGCGCTGCATGCCGCGGCTCAACGCGTGGCTCGGGGCGCAGGGGACCACCTTCACGCACCACTTCGCGTCGACCCCGCTGTGCTGCCCGGCGCGTTCAACAATTCTCACGGGGCTGTACCCCCGCCACCACGGGGTGCTGCACAACGGCGACATCGAAGACCCCGGCGACCAGGACGTCTCCGAGGGCCTCTCGGGCGCGTCGCTCTTTCGCGCGCGCGGGAACGAAGGGCGCACCGTGGCCACGGCCCTCCGCGGCGGGGGTTACCGCACGGCGTTCTTCGGCAAGTACCTCAACGCGTACGATCAGCTCATCGCGGCCGAGGGCCCCTACGTGCCGCCAGGGTGGGACGAGTGGCACGCCTTCGCGCACGCGGAGTATTTCAACTTCTCGCTGGTGGAGCGCGCGCTGGGCGAGGGCACCGGGCGGCTGAACTTCTATCCCAGCGCCGCGCCCGCCCGCACGGCCGCGGCGACGCGGGGGTGCCGACAGGCCGAGCGCCTCGGCGGGCGGTGCGTGCCCGCGCAGGGCGAGGGGTACTCCACCGACGTGCTCGCGGGGCAGCTCCGGGGCTTCATCCAGCGCGCGACGCGCGACCGCACGCCCTTCTTCGCCGTGCTCGCGGTGAAGTCTCCGCACGGCCCCTTCGAGAGCCCCGCGCGCTACCAGCCCGACCCCGACGAGGCCGTGTTCACCCCGGCCGCGGAGCGCGAGCTCGCGTCGTGCCCCTTCTTCGACCCCGCGTGGCGCAACGACGCCATCAACGAGGCCGACGTCTCCGACAAGCCCGCGTGGGTCCGTCGGCTCGGCGAGGGGCGCACGGCGCAGCGGCTCATTCGCACGCGGCGGCAGCAGCTCGTGTCGATGCTCGCGGTCGAAGACGCGATGGAGGGCGTGCGCGCCACGCTGCGCGAGAGCGGGGCCGAGGCGAACACGGTGGTGGTGTTCCTGGGCGACAACGGGTTCTCGTGGGGGGAGCACCGGTACAGCGCGAAGAATTGCGCGTACGAGCCCTGCGTGCGCGTGCCCCTCACCGTGCTCGACCCGCGGCACCCCACGCGCGGTCGCAGCGTCGACGCGCTCACGGTGGACGTCGACATCGCCCCGACCCTCGCCGCCCTCGCAGGGGTGCCCATGCCCGAGGCGCGCGATGGCCTGAACCTCACGCCCATCACCTCGGGCGCGGCCGACACGGTGGGGCGCGACGCGGTGTTCCTCTCGTGCTGGGGGCGCGGACCCAACCCCCGCGGCAACCCCGACACCGTGAGCGCCGTGCGCACGGAGCGCTGGAAGCTCATCGAGCACTTCGCGACCGAGCGCGCCGACACCCTCTCGGAGTGGGAGCTCTACGACCTCGCCCGCGATCCCCTGGAGCTGCAGAACCTCGTGGCCCCGCTCACGCCCACCCTCGACCTCCGCGCGCTCTCGCCCGGCGACCGCGCGGTGGTCACGCAGCTCCGCGGGCGCCTCGACGCGTGGCGCACCGACGCGCGCTCGCCCGCGCCCACGCCCGTGCCCACGCCCGTGCCCACCGCGTTGCCCACCCCCGTGCCCACCCCGTCGCGCGGCGTGCGCGAGATGTCTCCGCGGGGCCCGGCGAGGCGGCTGGAGCAGCTCATCGGCGACCTCGACGTCACCCTCGACGCCCGCGGCCACGCGGCCCCCACCGCGGCGCGCACGGAGTCGCGCTTCGGCGTCGCGGGCACCGACCTCGGGTACTCCTTCGAGCATGACGGGAGGGTCTGGTTCCTCTTCGGCGACACCCGCATCACCGCGCAGGACCGCGGCGCCCCCGACACCGTGGCCTTCACGAACGCGCAGAGTCCTCCCCTCGGCGAGCGGCTGGGCTTCGTCACGGGCGCAGACGGTCGCACCCCGTGGGTCTTCGCGCCGCCGGGAGTGTCCGCGGGCGGCTCCGAGGTGCCCGCCTCGGGGATCAGCGTCGACGGCGTCGCCTACGTGCTCTTCAAGACGGACCAGGGCGCCACGCCTGCCCGCGACCGCAGCGTGCTCACGCGCTGGGACCCCGCGCAGCGCAGGGTGGAGGTCGTGCGCGACTTCTCTCGCGTCGCCGACGGCGGGCACTTTCTCAAGAGCGCCTTCGCGCTCGC
>JBILLI010000439.1:0-6407 GCA_044376155.1 Polyangiales bacterium | reverse complement strand
GTCGAAGGTCACCCCGCGGATGGCGGCGCGCTGCCGGGCCCAGGTGTCGTAGCGCCACGGGGGATCGAGCGGGCGGCGGTCGCCGTCGCAGCCGCGGCCGTCGCAGGTCGCGCGGGAGATCACCACCGCGGCGTCGCCCATCCAGTCGGGCGCGCGGGGGTCGGGGGCGACCGCGAAGGTGTAGTTGGCGCCGTGGTTCGAGTCCCAGGTGTTGCAGCCCCAGCGGCTGTTGTTCTGGAACCAGAAGCTCACGCGACGTGCGTCGGCGGGGAGGTCCACGGTGAGGGCCGCGGTCGAATCCCGCGGAGCCACCACGAACGACTGCGGCGCGCCGTCGCCCACACGCATCCACCCCGTGATGGACCACGCCGGACGCCCATACATCTCCCCCCGGCACCCCGGCAGCCGCTGCGCGTCATACGCAATCCGCACCGCGCGCCCCGCGATCAGCGTGCCCTGCAGCCGCTCGTTCCACTGCGCGTCGAAGGTGATCGTCGGCGCGCTGGTGGCCTCCTGCGCGAACCCGTCGGTCTCCACCGAGGTCTCCGGCGCGCAGGCCGCGAACACCATCCCCAGAACCGCGAGGTGCTTCTTCACGGTCGCGCAGCTACACCCGCGCCCTCCCCGGGTCAACGGCCCGGGGGTTAGGAGCCTACGCAGTATAAACGTGCCGAATTGCGGCGTCGAAACGCGAGCGCTGCAAGGAGTGATCGCGAAGGCATCCTCGATGGATTCCGAGCGATCACGACGCCGCAGTGCGACGCGGATCGGCGGCGCAAACGGCACGTTTATTCTGCGTAGGCTCCTTACAACCGCACGCAGAGCGCCGAAGCCCCCGCGAGGCCCCAGGCGCCGAGCACCTCCCGGGGCGTGTGTCGCCCCTCGCGCACCCGCGCCCAGCTGAGCGCCAACGCGGCCACGGCGAAGGGCCAGAGCCCTCGCGCGGAGTGCGCGCTGAGCAGCCCGAGCACCCCCACGGGCACGGCGACGTGGCCGCTCACCTTGAAGCCCGCGAGGGTCACCGCCGTCACCGCGAGCGTGGCCGCGAGGCCCGCGAGGCAGAGCTCCTGCACCACCGCGGGCGCGTGGGTCACCCGGGCCACCAGCGCGAGCGCCAACGCGGCGATGCAGGCGGTGAACAAGAACGGCGGGCGCTCGGCGCGCACCGAGAGGTCCGCGTCGCGGAACCACCCTTGCCGCAGCCCGACGGCCCACACCGCGGCCACGGGCAGCACCGCGAGCGTCGCCACGGTGGTCCAGGTCACCCCCACCCGGGTGTCGCGCAGCGCGGCCCACGTCACCGCGAACACCCCCAACGGACCGAGCACCCCGGGGTGCAGCACCACCCCCAGCGCCCGCGCCACGCGCACCGCCCGCCGACCGTCGCGCCACGACCACGCGATGAGCCCCGCGGTCGCCGCCGTGAGGTCCACGGCGAGATCAAAGAACTCCTCCCGCGCGAGGAAGCGATGGCGCGAGAGCGACTGCGCGAGCTCCTGCGCCACGGCGACGCCGACGAAGCAAAGCGCCGCGCCGATCGCCCTGCGCCCCAGGGACGTACGATCACCGTCGAGCGCGTGCGCGGGGAACCACCACGCCGCCAGCGCCGCCGCGAGGCCGCCGTAGAGCAGCGTGTGCGCGACGAGGTGCGTGAGCTCGGCCTGGAGCAACACCCTCAGCGCGGCGCCGTCGGGCAGGTGGAGGGACTCCAACGCGAAGGCCATCGAGACGAAGGTCACCGCGAGGGCGACGACCACGGTGCGAGGGTGCGGCATCACCGTGCGGTGTGCGCGCGCCGACGACCCTTCGCAAACCGTCCCGGGGTGAGCGGCCGCGCCGGGCGGGCGAGCGGGCGTTGGGCGCGGGTGGACGACGCGTTGCACCCCCGGGCCTGCGCGTGGCAGCGTTGCGTCCATGGACCCGCGAAGCACCCGCGCCCCCATGCGCGACCCCTCCCGCGCACCGACCCAGGTGACCTTCCCCAGCATCGAGGACCGCCTCGTAGAGCCCGAGACGCGTGAAGAAATGCTGCGCGGTCGCAAGCTCTACGCCGCGCCCTCGCACCCCGAGCACGGCGACCCCCACTTTCAGCTCGACGTGGTGCTGGGCACGAACGCCAAGCCCGGGTACATCGGCTCCACCGACCTGCTCACGCGCGTGGCCGACGACGGGGATTTCGCCACCGACACCTGCATCCGCCGCGCGGGTGTGGACCCTGCCACGGGGCGCCGCTACCTCGAAGAGTTGGCCTTCGAGGTGGTGAACACCCAGCGGCTCTCGGACGTGACCGCCAAGGCCGAGGACCTCACCGCCCGCGGCGTGCGCCGGGTCTTCGCGGTCTTCGCGCGCAAGGGCTACGTCAGCGAGTGGCGCGACGGCGAGTGGGAGCGCTTCCCCCTCGACGGCGAGATCGTCGACGACTGCCTCGCCGCCCCGCTGCCCGTGTCGGCCCTGGTGCGCTCCGGGGAGCTCGGCGCCGCAGCCGTGCGGGGGCTCCTCGCGCGCGGAGAGCCCGAGCTGAAGCGGCTCCTCGCCGACGCTGCGCGCGAGGGAGAGGCACGCGGAGAAGCTCGCGGAGAGGCACGCGGAGAAGCTCGCGGAGAAGCACGCGGAGAGGCACGCGGAGAGGCACGCGGAGAGGCACGCGGAGAAGCACGCGGAGAGGCACGCGGAGAGGCACGCGGAGAGGCACGCGGAGACCTGCGCGGTCGCCGCGCGACGCTGCGCGCGGTGCTCGAGGCGCGCGGATTCGCGCTCTCTGACACACAGACCGCGCGGATCGAGGCCTGCGTCGACGAGTCCGTGCTCACGCGCTGGGCGGCGCGGGCGGTGACGGCGACGGGGCTCGACGAGGTCCTCGCCGAAGGCTGAGCGCGGCTTGACACCGACCGCCCTCCCAGGTGAGGGCTCCGCGCGCATGGACCGCCTCCCCCGCCCCGCCCGCTCGCTGGCCCTGGCGCTCGTCGCCACGGCCTTCGCCGCGGTGACCTGGCGCGCGATGCTCTCTCCGCTCGACCACCGCCACGGCGGCGACTGGGGCTACTTCGAGCACATGTGGGAGGCCACCCGGGTGCAGGGCTTCGCGCTCTGGGACCCCTTCCATTGCGGCGGCGTGAGCCTCTGGCACAACCCCCAGTGGCAGTCGCTGCACCCGCTCTACGCGCTCACCTGGGCGATCGGCGCCCTCGCCGCGCTCAAGGTGTTCTTCGCCGCCCACGTCGCCGCGGGCTTCGCAGGGATGTACCGCCTCACCCGATCCCGGGGCGACGGGCGCGCGGCCGCGTTCACCGCCGCCGCCGTGTGGACCGGCTCGGGCTTCTTCGCGTGGCACGGGGTCACGGGCCACAGCACCTTCGCGGCCTTTCTGCTCGCGCCCTGGGCCGTGCTCGCCTGGCGCCGCGCCGAGGGCGACATGCGCGGGGCCGTCGCCGTGGCCGGGGTGTTCACCGCCGCGCTGCTCGCGGGCGGCACCTACCCCGTGCCCTACCTCGCGCTGCTCCTCGCCGTCGACGCCCTCCCCCGAATGCGCACGCGCGGCGGGCGCGAAGGGGTCATTCGCGCGGGCGCCGTGGCCCTGCCGCTCACCCTGCTCCTCGCCGCGGTGCGCGTGGTGCCCATCGTCGAGGCCCTGCGCCGCGAGCCGCGGGTGATGCACGAGCGCGACGCTGTCTCCCTGCACGCCCTCGGCGAGATGCTCCTCGCGCGCGACCACGCCTACGACTCCCCGCAGCACAACTACGCCTGGGACGAGTACGGCGCCTACATCGGCGTCGGCGCCCTCGCGCTCGCCGCCCTCGGGTGCGTGATCTCCCTGCGCCGCAAGCACTTCGCGCTGCCCGCGGGCGCGCTCTTCTTCGCGGGCCTCACCCTCGGCGACGGCCCGTGGTGGCACCCGTGGTCCCTCCTGCGCCACCTGCCCATCTACGAATCGCTGCGGGTGCCGTCGCGCTTCGCGGTGCTGCTGACCTTCAACCTCGCGCTGCTCGCGGCCTCGGGGCTCGACGCGCTCTCCCGCGCCCTGCGGGCCCGCGGCGTCCGACGCCTCGCGACCGCGCTCCCCTGGGCGCTCGCGCTCACCCTCGCCGCCGACCTCACGCTCGTGAGCACCGACATCATCGACGAGTGGCACGCAGCGGCCGCCGCGCCCGCCCCCGCGGCGCACTTCCACCTCGTCTCCGACCGCGGGTACTACAACGACATCGCCACGTACCCCGCGCGCAACGTGGGCAGCGTGGGGTGCTACGAGCCCATGGGCGACGACGTGCCCGCCACGCTCTGGGTCGGCGAGGTGCCGCAGGCGCGCGTCGAAGACGTGGGCGCGGTGCGGGCTGACGGCCGCGACCCCTCGGCGGTGTGGGCCGAGGTCGACCTGCCTTGCGCGGGACGCGTGGTCTTCAACCAACGCTGGAACCCCGACTGGCACACCGACCGGGGCGCGGTCGTGGCCGACGACGGACGTCTCGCGGTCGCGCTCCCGCCCGGCGTTCACCGCGTGCGGGTGCGCTACGCCCCGCGCTCGGTGCTCCCCTCGCTCGCGCTCACCGCGGTGGGGCTGCTCATCGCCGCGGCGCTGCTGCGTCCTCGCGCGACGCTCCGTGACATCCTTCGGGGCGCAGGCGCAGCGCCCCGCGATCCACGGTGACGGCCCACACCCGCGCGCCGCAGCGCAACCGCCGGTCGTACCGCGCCGCGCGCAGCGCCGCGAACGCATCGGGCAACGGCGCGCCGGGAGCGCCCTCGACCGCCCCATCGCCGAAGGCCCGCGCGCGCGGGCGGTAGCGCTCGTCCCACCACCGCGCGGTGTGCCCCGCGCCGTCGCGCCACACGTCCCCCAGCGCCGACGGGATCACCCCGAGGAACACCTCCTCCGCGGCGCCCTCGCGCCCGAAGCGCACGAAGCTCGCGCCGCCGCGCTCGGCCCCGATGACCCCCTGCACCAGCAGCGCGCCCGCCTCGCTGGCCTCGGGCGAGAACTCCATCCCGCGGTGGGGCAACGCCACGCTCGCGTCGCTGCGCCACGCCGACGACGTGTCCGACCGACGCGCGCGCATCGCGTCGAGCGCGACGTCGACGTCGATCCACCGCCCCCGCAGCGACACCCGACGGTCGGCCCCGGTCACCACCGCGGTGATCAGCGACCGCCCGCCCGCGTGCACCGCGCCCAGCGCGCCCGCGAGGGCCATCGACGCCGACGGGGGAGCGCCCGCGCCGAAGGCCACGAGCCACACCCCGCGCTCGGCCCCGCTCTCGCGCGCGTTCAACACCACCAGCGCCCGCCCCTCGCGCACGGTCAACAGCCGCGGCGACGAGGGCTCCCGCAGCCCGAGCGACGTCAGCGGCACCGCAACCGGCTCCATCGCGCGCGCCGAGAGCGACAGCGAGAGGTCTCGCGTGAGCGACACGGCGAAGTCGGTGCCGTTCAACACCCGCGCGCTCACCGCGAGGGGCGACGGCGCGCCCGGCACACTCTGGATCGCCCACGACGCGCCCTCGCGCAGCGGGTGCACCCCGCGCACCGCAACGCCCTGCCCGCGCCACCACCCCACGAGCAAGGTGTCATCACACGCCAGGGTGAGGGCGCTCTCGTCGTCGATGGTCGCCGCGGGCGTGTCGCCGAAGCGCGGCGCGCAGGGATCAACACCCGCGTCAACCATCGGCACGTCCACCCGCGCCGCGGGCGTCGCGAGGGGCACGTCGCGCGCAGGCGGGGGCGTCGGCGGGGCCTCACGTCGACACGCGCCCAGCAGCACCAGCAGCCCGACTCCACACCGCAGCACGCCCTGTGGTCTACGCGCGGCGGCGCGTGGGTCGCAAGAAATGGTGTACCGTCTCGCGCGATGACCCGGTGGCTCCCCGTCGCCCTCGCGATGCTCGCGGTGGCGTGCAAACCGCGACCCGACCCCTACGCCGTGGTCCCCCTCGTGCCGCGCGACACCACGGCCGACGCGGGACCTGCGCCGCGCGCGCGGCGTGACGCCGGGGTGATCCGCTTTCAGCACATGGACGGCAACGTGCCCGCCGAGGCCCTCGGGGTGACCTTCGGCACGACCCGCGCGGCCCTGCTGCTGCGCAACCGCACCGCCGCGGTGCCCTGCCGCGAGTCGGCGGAGTACGTGTTCTGCGAGCGCGCCCTCGTCCCGGTGCCCATCGCGCGGGTGGTGGTGAGCTACGAGTTCTGCGGCGACTCCCTGTGCTCCGTGGCCCTCGACGGCACGCGCACCCGCGACGAGGCGATGATGGTGCGCGAGTTCGACGCCCTCGCATCGATGCTCCAGACGCGGCTCGGCGCGCCGTCGATTCAGGTGCGCCGCGCGGGCAGCGGGTGCAGCGGTCACCTCCCGCTGTGCCTCACCTCGCGGCAGGCGGAGTACAGCGCGCGGTGGTCGTGGCGCGACGGTCCGCAGGTG
>JBILLI010000440.1:0-6407 GCA_044376155.1 Polyangiales bacterium | reverse complement strand
GTCTGGCACAACTGCGGCACGCGCTTCAGCGGTGAGCTCTGGCTCAACCCGCCGAGCTCGTGCAGCGGCAGCAACTGCCCCTCGGGGTACATCGTGCGGCCCTGCATCGGCGGGTCGAACCCCAACTGGGGCGGGGTGAACACCCAGACCTGCGGCGCGCCGTCGCAGGAAATGATCGTCGAGTTCCTGTGACCCTCTGAGCGCCCTCTTTCGGGGGGCGCGTCACGCCCCCGCTTCGTCGCGCGAGATGGTCCCGTCGCCGTCGCGGTCGAAGAGGTGGATCATCCCCTCCAGCAACATCTCGTGCGGCACGTCACGGCTCACCCGGGCCGCGGCGGCGCGGATCTCCTCGGCCGTGATCCGGTCGTCGCCGTCGCGGTCGATGGCCGAGAAGCGCCCCAGGGACCGCCAGAGCGCCATCGCGAAGGCGTCGACCACGAGGAGCTTGAGCTCGCGGCCGCTGTCTGCGGGGGGAATGCGGTCGGCGTGCGCCTCGCGAAAGGCCAGCAGCGAGGTGATCCCGTCGAGCCCGTCGAAGAGCACGCGCACGGTCGCCACGCGGTAGGTGCGCGCGGGGTCGAAGGCCTCGCCCGCGAGGACCTCGAGGGTGTGATCGCGCCCCACCACCGCGCGGTCGTCGATCTGAAGAAACCCCGGCGACGGCGCGGGCGCGCGGGCGCGAGACTCGCGCAGGGCTGACTGCAGCACCGCCCCGAGGAGTTCGACCACCACCACCTCGTTGGGGAAGGGCAGCTCACTCTCGAGGTCGCCGAAGGTGAAGGTGTCGGCGTAGTCCCGCGACGCGCGAATGCCGCCGCCGTTGATCACACACGCGTCGGCGCCGAGCACGTCGCGCACGCAGGAGGTCACCAGCGTGCCCACCGTGGTCTGCCGCACGCGCGTGCCCACGGAGGAGAGCGACACGCCCGCAGGGATGCGGTGCAGCACGGCCCCGGCGAGCTCGCGCACGGCCGCGAGGTGATGGTCGGCGCGGGCCTGGAGGTCGGGGTCGGGGGCGTGGTCCGCGAGGCGCTCGAGGGTGACCGTGACGGTGGGGACGTCGGGGCCGTCGGCGGGGGCCTCGGGCGGCCACGAGAGCAGCACCACGGCGGCGTAGAACGCGTCGTGGCCCGCCTTCACCACCCACGACGTGCCCACCTGCTCGATGTGCACGTCGTGCTCGTGCCCGCCGAGGATCACCGGCATCGGCGGCGCCCCCTGGGCCCGCGCGAGCGCCTGGTCCCGCGCGAGGGACTGGTGCGTCATCGCGATCACCGATGCGCACCCGGCCTGCGCGAGGTCCTTCGCCGCGGCCAGGAGCGTCTCGTTGAGCGGAGTGATCTCATTGCCGCCGAAGGGCTTCGGACGATACAGCGACGGGTCCTCGGTGACCCCGCCGACGATCCCCACGCGCACCGCGCGGGTCCCCTCGCCCTGCACGGCGAGCGCCTGACAGCGCGGCAGCGCGGGGGTGAAGGTGGGGAGGTTGGTGTTGATCCACGCGCCGCGAAACTCCCGCACGCGCGCGACGAGGGTGTCGAAGGGCACGTCCTGCTCGTGGTTGCCGAAGCAAACGTGGGTCACGGGCACGGCGTTGAGGCAGTCGATCATGCCCGCGCCGCCGTCGAGGCTCGAGAGCAGGCTCGGCGAGACGAAGTCCCCCGCGAGGGTGCAGAGCGTGAGGTCGACGTCGGGCGCGGGCGCGCGCAGCAGCGTGCGGAGCCGCGGGAGGTTGTCGAGGAGATAGACGTCGTTGATCGCCACGAGGCGAAGACGGGGGCCGCGCATGAGGGCGACAGTGTGCCCGCAACGGGGCGGTGACGTCACCCGCCGCAGGCGTTCCCGACGGCGCGGCGCAGCTCGTCGAAGAGCACCGCGCGCATCGCGGGTGACACCGTGTGCCCGACCCCCGCGAAGGGGCGCATGGTGGCCGCGAAGCCCAGCCGTCGCAGCCCGCGCACCGCCTCATCGCCCGCGTCGAAGGCGATGCGCGCGTCGCTCATGCCGTGCAGCGCGGTGACCCAGGGGAGCGGCGCGGTTGGGGGGGCGGTGGGGAGGGCCGAGCTGGGGAGACGTCCCGCGAGGGGGATCGCCGCGCGCAGGGCCGAGGGCGCGTGCGCGGCCACCGCGAGGGTGAGCATTCCGCCCTGCGAGAAGCCCGTGAGCACCGGCGCGCCGCAGGTGGGGAAGCGACGCGTGAGGGCCGAGAGGTCCGCCGCGATGGCGCGCGTCGCCGCGAGGAACGCCGCCGGGTCGCGGTCGGCCTCCCCCGGCGGGAACCACGTGAAGCCCTCGCCGTAGGGGGTGATCCCGCGCAGGGCGACCACCCGGGCGGGGAAGGGCAGCGCGTCGAAGAGCGTCGCGAAGTCTTCGGGCCGGTCGCCGAGGCCGTGCACCGCGACGACCATCGGCAGCCGCGCGTTCGCGTCCGCGCCCGCGGTCACGCGCGTCACAAAGCCCAGGCGCACAGGGGTTTCGGGCGCGGCAGGGGGCGGCGTGGGCGACGGCGCGAGGGGGAGCGGCGGCGCGGGCTCGCGGGTCAGCGAGCAGGCCGCGAACAAGAGAGACCCGAGGAGCACACGCATCGCCGCGCAGTGTAGGCGCGCGCAACCGCCGCCGCGCAGCGGACCCTCGACGAACGAACATGATTTTGGCGTTCGACACCGTCCATGGGTCGCGGGCGGTAGTCCCCGTGCTGCCTCGGGCGCCGTGAGACCTCGTCGCGGCGATCGGGACTATCGTCGGGGGTGGCCCGTGATCGGTCGCGGTCCGCCATCGACGCTGGGCACGCCCGCGTCGATGCGCGCGTAGGCTGCGATCGCCTCGGGGGTCTGCGGCAGCGGCGGGCGCTCGGGCTCGGCGCCGGCGTCGAGGGTCGCCGCGGGCGCAGTCGGCGGAGGGGGCGCGGGCGCAGTCGGCGGAGGGGGCGCGGGCGCGGGCGCGGGCGCGGGCGCCGCGGTGCTTCGAGGCGGCGTCGGCCTCGTCGGCGGCTGACGCTCACACCCCGCGAGGAGGGACACGCACACGAACGACGACACGATGAGCTTCATGGGAGGTCCTCAGGGTCAGGCGAGCGGTCGTGCATCGCCGAGCGCGTGAAAGGGAACGCCAGATCGCACCGCGCCGTCAATGCGTCTGCCGCGGCCGTGGCGCGCGACGGGCCGTTGTTCGCCCGTCCTTCGTCGACGCGTCAGTGACGCGCGAAGGGGTAGTCGTTGCGGTCGACGCGCATTGTCTCGTCGACCCACGGGCACACCTTGATGAGCTCGTCGGCCATGGCCTGCGCCACCTTGCGGTAGGCCTCATGGCCCTGCCGCGCGCTGCGCAGCTCGATGAAGTGAAACGCCTCGCGCAGGTTGCACTGCATGACGTAGCGGACCTTGAAGGCCAGCGGCACCACGTACTGCGCCTCCCACGGGTGCGTCGCGGCGATCGTCTGGTGCGCCTCCGCGGCCGCCTCCAGCGCGTGCCGACACCCCGCCGCGAGGGCGAGGTCGTCGAGTTCGGGCGAGATCCAGTAGCCCTCGGCGGTGCCCAGCCGCGGGGTGGTGGCCGACACCATGCGGTGCCGCTGGAGATCCCTCCACGCGCCATAATCACAGCAGATTTCGAAGCGCAGGGTGACCTGCTCCAGCGCGCGCAGGGGCTGGTCGTGGGCGCCGCGGTCCGCGAGGTAGGCCTTCACCACCTCCCGCGCGTGCTTCACGTCCTGCGCGGCGGACCACGCCGAGTCCCAGCCCGTGCCGAAGAGCTCACACTGGATCGCCGCGGCGAGTGTGCGCAGGGGGTCGTAGCTGTGGTCCACGAGGCGTACGAGGGCGTCGGGGGCCTGAGACGCGCGGTGCAGGGCGCCGTGCGCGCGCAGCACCCGCGACCCGGCGAGGTCCCGGTGCGGGCGCGCGGCGGTGTACTTCAGCAGCGTCGGGGTGATGATCGAGGCCTCGTCCTTCATCGCCGCGCTGAGCCGTCGCACCTCGTGCAGGGGTGAGCCCGCGAGGCGCCCGAGGTGGTGCTCCAGCACGCGCGCGTTGGCGGTGATGCCCACGTTCGTCGGCACGCCCGCGGGCAGCAGCGGGCGCAGGAGGTCACACGCGTGCGCGCGGAGGTTCGCCTCGTGGGCCTTGAGCGTCACCCCCTCGGGCATCGCGTGGCGGCGGAGCAGGGCCTTCTCCGCGCGGTCGACGAGGTTGGTGTAGGTCGCGAGGGAGTCGCGCGCCGAGGACACATACACCGCCTGGAGGTCTTCGGGCAGGCCGATGTCGGTGACCAGCGACGTGCTGTCGAAGCGCACGTAGCGCGTGCTCTTCTCGGTGTACGCCGCCAGCCGCGCCTCTTCGAGGGCCTTCGCCGCGAGGATCGAGCACCGCTCCACCGCGAGGTGCACCACCGCGTGCTCGGCCACCGAGGAGTGCCCGTAGCCCACCACCCACTTCTCGTGAAACGCCCGGGCCTTCTCCTGCGCCGTGCCCAGGGTTGCGCTGACGCCGCCGTCGAGCACCGCGAGCTCCTGGTCGTCGAGGAGCTTGCGGAGGTTCGCGCGGAGGTCTTCGCGGGAGCGGGAGTAGTACGCGAAGAGCACGGCGACGACCTCCTCGGGGAGGTTGCGCAGCGCGAACACGTCGCGGTCGGTGTTGGTGACGTAGGCCGAGAGTCGTTCGTCGCTCACGGCCGCGGACGGTAGCAGCACTCGCGCGCCGCGCCCACGGATCAGAGCGCCGAGAGCAGCCCCATGTTCTCGCTGTTCGCGAGCGGCCGCTTGCGCGCCGTGAGCACCTCGCACCCCGTGCGCGTGACCAGGATCGTGTGCTCGAACTGCGCGGTCAGGCGGCGGTCCTTGGTGCGCACGGTCCACTTGTCCTTGTCGTCGACCTCGACCTCGTGGGAGCCGAGGTTGATCATGGGCTCGATGGTGAAGGTCATGCCGGCCTTCATGCGGGGATTGGGCTTGCCCGCGTCGGGCTTGTAGTGCGGCACCTGCGGGTCGGTGTGAAACTTCCGCCCGATGCCGTGCCCGACGAAGTCGCGGACCACGGTGCACCCCTGCGCGACCGCGTAGTTCTCGATGGCCTCGCCGATGTCGCCGATGCGGGCGCCGTCGCGCACCACCGCGATGCCGAGCTCCAGCGCGCGGCGCGAGACCTCGGTGACGTGCCGCGCCTCGGCGCTCACCTCGCCCACGAAGAAGGTCGCCGAGGTGTCGCCGTGAAAGCCCTGGTAGAGCGTGGTCACGTCGACGTTGATGATGTCCCCGGGGCGGAGCTTCTGCGCGCCGGGGATGCCGTGGCACACGACCTCGTTGATGCTGGTGCACACGCTCTTGGGGAAGCCGTGATAGTTCAGCGGCGAGGGCCACCCCCCGCGGCGCACGGTGTCTTCGTGCACGAGGGTGTTGATCTCCTCGGTGGTCATCCCCGGGCGGAGCTTCTCGCCGACGAGCAGCAGGGTCTCTGCCGCCATCTGACACGACGCCCGCATCATTTCGATCTCCCGCGGGGACTTCGTCTCGATCAAACCAGCCACGTACGCACCACCTTTTCTCGTCGCACCCTATACATCACCGCCGCGCCGGCGGCACCGCCGGGGGCTGCGGCAGGAGGGGTTCGTCACACCCCCGGGGCCCGCTCGCGCGGAGCTCCACCGTGCCATCACCCCGCACCGCCGCGAGGAGGTAGTCGCTCCCTGCGAAGGCCAGCGCCACGCGGGTGAGCCCGACGTCGTCGCGGGTGAGCACGCGCATCGCGCTGCCCACGCGCCGCCCATTGCGGTCGATGAAGGCGAAGTAGGCCCGCGGGTTGCCCGCGTGCACGGGTTCGCTCCACGCCGCGGCGAAGGCGCCGCCGTCCCACACGATGGCCGCGCGGTCGTCGGCGAAGCGCGCCGTGAGCTGCTGCGGCTCGAAGCCCCGCACGCCCACAAAGAGCGCCGCGTCTCCCTCGCCCGGCCGCGCCGTGCGCAACGTGGCGACCCTCCCCCCACCGCGCGCCGTGAGTCGATGGCCGCAGCGCACGCTCGGGGAGGTGATCCAGGCGCACAGGTCGGTGACGGCGGGGTCGACGCGGTGCTCACCCGCGAAGTCCCAGCGGTGGGCGCCGTCGTCGTCGCGCCAGGCCACGCGCCGCACGCTCACCCCACCGGCCACGGCGATGTCGCGCACGGGGCCCCGCGAAGGGAGCGCCACCGCCGACGACGCGAAGAAGCGCGGGTCGATGCACGCGGTGGCGTTGGCCTGTCGCGGATCCACCTCCCTCGGCCGCGGTGAGCGCCGACGAAAGCGCCCGCACCCGGTGAGCGCGACCAGCACAAGAACGGCGAGGTACCCCCATCCCCGGCCCTTCCCCCGCCTCGGGGGAAGGGCCGGGGATGGGGGCCCTCAAGGATCCGCCGAGGAGAAGTTGCGTCACAAATCC
>JBILLI010000438.1:0-6413 GCA_044376155.1 Polyangiales bacterium | reverse complement strand
GGCAACTTCTTGCGTGGGTCGCAACATCAGAAGAGCCGCACCCAACCGCGTCGTCCACACGCCGCGGGGGGGCGCATCGCGAAGGTGTAGGTGCAGTTTGGGCAATGGGTAGCGCGCTGCGGGAGAGGGCGCGCGGCAGCGCGGAGGGGGCCGCACGAGCGCAAAGGTGATGAGTGGCTCAGCCCGCGCCCGGCGCGCCGTGACGGCCCTCGCCCGCGGCGAAGCGCATCGCCCCCTCGACCCCATCGCCGAGCACCGCCACGCCCCCCGCGAACTCCTGCCGCAGGGCGGTCGCGAGGTCGACGTCGAGGCCTGCATACGTGCTCGCCCGGTCGGCGCGGAGGCACGCTTGCGGCAGCCGCGCGAGCTCCCGCGCGAGGGACTGCGCGGCCGCGAGGGACTCGCCCCGCGGCACCACGCGGTTCACGAGTCCCATCGCGAGCGCCTCGGCGGAACCCACCGCGCGGCCCGTGAGGATGAGGTCCAGCGCGCGGCCGAGGCCCACCACCCGGGGCAGTCGCGCCGTGCCCCCGTCGATCAGGGGGACGCCCCAGCGACGACAGAAGACCCCGAGCACGGCGTCTTCGTCGGCCACCCGGAGGTCACACCACAGCGCGAGCTCCAGCCCGCCCGCCACCGCGTAGCCCGCGATGGACGCGATGACGGGCTTCGAGAGCGCCATGCGCGAGGGGCCCATGGGTCCGTCGCCCTCGGGGTCGAGGCGGTTGCCTTCGCCGCGGGCAATGGCCTTGAGGTCGGCGCCGGCGCAGAAGGTCCCGTGGTCGCCGTGCAGCACCGCCACGCGCGCCGTGGGGTCTTCGTCGAACGCGCGAAAGGCGTCGGCGAGGCGCTGGGCGGTGGGTCCGTCGACGGCGTTGCGGGCGTGCGCGCGGTCGAGCACCACCGTCACGATGTCGTTGTCGCGCAGCACGTTTACGCTCATCGTGGCTCCTTCTGGCGGGCGGCCGTGGCGATGAGAAAGAGCCCCACGAGGACGGGCAGCGCGCCCGCGACGGCGCTCCAGGGCGGACGCTCGCCGCGCACCGCGAGGACCAGCGCCGAGGCGCTCACCGGCTCGGCGAGGATCGACGCGCTCACCGCCCACGCGGGCACGTAGCGCAGGGACCAATTCAACAGCCCGTGCCCGAGCACCATGGGTCCCGCGGCGAGGGCGAGGAAGATCGCGTGCTCCCGCGTCGACGACACCCACAGCGCGCTGCCCGAGAGCACCGCGAGGACCGCCAGGGTGAGCGCCGCGGTGGCGTACACGGGGAGGAGGTACGCGCGCAGCGAGAGCGTCGCCCGCAGCCGCGCGCCGAGGAGGAAATACCCCGCGCCACCCGCCGCGCCGAGGAGCGCGAGGAGGTCGCCGATGAGCGCGTTGCGGCCCTGCGACGACGCGTCGCCGAGCGCGATGATGGCCGCGCCGAGGAGCGAGAACCCGATGCCCCAGCGCGCGCGCCGCGGCACGGACTCGCCGAAGAGCCACGGGGTCGCCAGGGCCACCAGCGCGGGGTGCAGCACCACCAGGGTGGAGCTCGCGGCGACGCTCGTGGCCCACGGAGACGAGCGCGCGAAGCTCGCGAACCACGCGGCGAAGTGCAGCGCCAGCACCACCCCCGCGAGGACCACGAGTCCGCGCTCCCGTCGGGGGAGGGCCGGGAGCTCGCGCCGCGCGGCGAGGAAGGACCACGGCGCGAGGATCACCGTGGCCCAGGTGAGCCGCCACAGCGCGATGGTCACCGCATCGGCCGCGCTCGACCGGATGAGCAACGCGGCGGAGGAGATCGTCGCCACCGCGACGCCCAGGGCGAGGGCGACGGAGCCCGGGCGCGGCGCGTTCGCGGAGGGGGCGGGAGACACCGCGGGGTCGTACCACGGGGGCGGAGGGCGATGGTCCCTCAAGGTTCCGTGCCCGGGGGTCGATGGAGGTCATGTGCGCCCTTCGACCCGGAGCCGCGGATGAACGCCCCCCCACCGACACCCTCGTCGTTTCCTGGTGCCCTCGGGGCCTCGTCGGTTCGCGCGGCGACGCGCAGCCGGGGCCGCGTGCTCTTCGCGGAGGATGAAGACGACGTGCGCGGCGCCATCGCGCGCATCCTGCGGCGCGAGGGCTACGAGACCGTGCTCGCCTCCGACGGCGTCGAGGCCCGCGCGCTGCTCGCCACGGTGCGCGTCGACGCGGTGGTCAGCGACATCATGATGCCCGGGCTCGACGGCTTCGCCCTGCTCGAGGCCGTGCGGCAGAAGGACGTGGACATCCCCGTGATCTTCGTCACGGGCAAGCCCGACCTGCAGACCGCGATGCGCGCGGTGGAGTACGGCGCGATGCGCTACCTCACCAAGCCGCTGGACCCCCGCGCGCTCCTCGACGTGGTCGACATGGCCGTGCGCTCGCGACGCAGCAAGGCCATTCGCGGCCCCACGGAGCCCCTGGCGCCGCGCCCGGTGCCCGTCAGCGACGCGGACCTCGACGACGCCCTCACGGCCGCGCTGGCGCAGCTCCACCTCGCGTTTCAGCCCATCGTGTCGTGGCGCGAGAAGCGGGTGGTGGCCTACGAGGCGCTGATGCGCACGCGGGAGAAGCGCCTGCCCTCGCCCCCGGCGATCCTGGAGGCCGCGGAGCGCCTCGGGCGGCTGCCGGAGCTCGGTCGGCGGGTGCGTGAGCTCGCCGCGCTGGCCATCGTCGACCTCGCCGACGACCTGCGGCTGTTCGTGAACATCCACCCCAGCGACCTCGACGACGACTACCTCTATCGCGTCGACATGCCGCTGAGCCGCTTCGCGCGGCGGGTCACCATCGAGGTCACCGAGCGCAAGGCGCTGAGCGACGGGCCCACCGCGCGGCGGCACCTGCACGCCCTGCGGATGCTGGGCTACGCCGTGGCCGTCGACGACCTCGGGGCGGGCTACGCGGGGCTCACCTCCTTCGCGATGCTCTCGCCCGAGGTGGTGAAGATCGACATGAGCCTCGTGCGGGGCATCGACCAGAACCCCGTCACGCAGCGGATCATTCGCTCGGTGGTGACCCTGTGTCGGGACATGCGGGTGAACCTCGTGGCCGAAGGCGTGGAGACCGCCGCCGAGCGCGACACCCTGCTCGCGCTGGGGTGCGACCTCTTGCAGGGGTACTTCTTCGGGCGACCGGCGCCCACGTTCCTCCCCGTGAGCGAGGCGTCGATGGGGGCCGCACCGTAACGCGCCCGAGGGGGATTCGTGGTACTTCGCAGGGAATGCTCAAGCGCGCGAAGCAGTCCGTCGACGTGGGCGACCCTGCCCCGAAGTTCGAGCTCCCCGACCAGAAGGGGGAGGTGTTTCGGCTGGAGCAGGCCCTGACGCGCGGGCCGGTGGTGGTGTTCTTCTACCCGAAGGACGAGACCCCCGTGTGCACCATGGAGGCCTGCAGCTTTCGCGACGCGCACGAAGACTTCGTGGGCCTCGGCGCCACCGTGGTGGGCATCTCGTCGGACGACGTCGCCAGCCACAAGCGCTTCGCCGCGCGCTACGGGCTCACGTACCCCATCCTCGCCGACATCGACGGCGTGGTGCGGCGACAGTTCGGGGTGCCGCGGGGGATGTTCGGGTTCTCCGACGGCCGCGTGACCTACGTGCTCGACCGCGAGGGCGTGGTGCGGCACCGCTTCGCCGCGACCCTGAAGTCCTCCGAGCACATGACCGAGGCGCTCCGCACGGTGCGCGCGCTGGTCAAGCGCTGACGACTCGCGGGGCCGTTGCGCGGCGCAGCGCGCGGGCCTATGACCGCGGGCCCATGTCCAACGCGTTCCTTGATGCGCTCCTGGATCACCCCCTGGTCGCCGACGGCGCCATGGGCACGCAGCTCTACGAGCGCGGCGTGCTCTACACCACGAACTACGAAGAGCTCTGCGCCTCGCGGCCCGAGCTGATCAAGTCCATCCACAAGGAGTACCTCAAGGCGGGCGCGCAGCTCATCGAGACGAACTCCTTCGGCGCCAATCGGTTTCGTCTCGCCAAGAGCAACCTCGAGGGGCGCGTGCGGGAGCTCAACGAGACCGCCCTGCGGCTCGCGCGGGAGGCCGTCGCCGAGGCCGGTCCCGCCTCCGCCGGGGCCTTCGTGATGGGCTCCATCGGGCCCACGGGGCTCAACCTCAAGGGCATGCCCGAGAAGGACCTCGCCGAGGTGCGCGCGGCCTTCGTCGAGCAGGCGACCGCGCTGCGCGGGGCCGACGGGATCCTCATCGAGACCATGCGTCAGCCCGAGGAGGTGCGGCTCGCGATGGAGGCCGTGCGCGAGGCCGCGGGCCTGCCCATCGTCGCGATGGTGAGCTTCGACACCTTCGGCACCATGGCCGACGGCACGCTGCCCGAGGCGATGTCCGACAAGCTCGCGCAGTGGGGCGCGAGCGTCATCGGGGTCAACTGCGGAGACGGGCCTGCCGGGGTCTTCGAGCACGTCGAGCGCATGCGCCACACGGGGCTCCCGCTCGCGGCGATGCCCAACGCGGGGGTGCCCCGGCGCGTCGAGGGGCGCTTCATCTACATGGCCAACCCCGAGTACTTCGCGCTCTACGCGAAGCGGCTGCTCAAGCTCGGCGTGCGGCTGTTGGGCGGGTGCTGCGGCACCACCGCGGAGCACATCCGGCGCATGACCGGCGCGGCCCGCATGCGCGCGCACGAGGGCGACGCCGACGCGCCGCTGGAGATCCGCGGGGGAGACGCCCTGGAGCCCGCGCCCGGCGCGGTGGTGGTGCCCCTGCCCGAGAAGTCTCCCTTCGCCGCGAAGATCGGGCAGAAGTTCGTGATCAGCGTGGAGGTGAACCCGCCCGCGAAGATGGACGCGTCGCGCGCCATCGCCGCGGCCAAGCAGCTGGTGCGCAGCGGCATCGACGTGGTGAACATCGCCGACGGCCCGCGGGCGAGCGCGCGCATGGGCAACCTCGCGCTGGCCGTGCGGATGCTGGAGGCGGGGGTCGAGCCGCTGCTCCACGTGTGCTGCCGCGACCGCAACACCCTCGGGCTGGTGTCGCACGTGATGGGCGCGCACGAGCTCGGCGTGCGCAACCTGGTGATCATCACCGGGGACCCGCCGAACATGGGGGACTTCCCCAACTGCTCCGCGGTCTACGACATGGACTCCATCGGGCTGCTGCGCATGGTGCGCGGGCTGAACCTCGGGCGCGACCCCGGGGGCAAGCCGCTCGACGGCGCGACGCAGTTCCTGATGACCACCGGGGCCGAGCCCGCGGCGATGAACTACGCGCGGGAGATCGAGCGGCTGAAGAAGAAGATCGAGGCGGGCGCGGAGATGGTGCTCACCCAGCCCGTCTACGACCCCGCGGTGCTCGAGCGATTCCTCGACGACATTCGCCCGCTGGGCATCCCCGTGATGGTGGGCCTGCTCCCGCTGGCGAGCCATCGCAACGCGGAGTTTCTGCACAACGAGGTGCCCGGCATGCGCATCCCCGACGCCACGCGGGAGCGCATGCGCAAGGTGGGCAGCGGCCCCGCGGCGCGCAAGGAGGGCGTGACCATCGCGCGCGAGATGCTCCTCGCGGTGAAGGACCGCGTGGCGGGCGCCTACATCATGCCCCCGCTGGAGCGCTGGGAGATGGCCCTCGAGGTCATTGACGGCGTGGTGGGTGCTTGAGAGCCTCCCGCTCTCTCATTTTCCTCCAGGAGAACGCGACATGGCCGACATCGATCTCACGCACAACCACACCCTCGGCAAGGCCGCCGCCCGGCAGAAGGCCGACGGGGTTCTCACGAACCTCGGCGCGCAGTACGGCATCAAGGGCTCGTGGAGCGGCGATGTGTTCAACATCACCAAGCCCGTCGAGGGGAAGTTCACCGTCACCGACACCACCGTGCGCGTCGAGCTCACCCTGGGCTTCATGATGAAGGCCATCAAGGGCAAGATCGAGGGCGAGGTTCGCGGGCAGCTCGCGAAGGCGCTGGGCTGAGGTACTGACTCGCTCGCGGTGACCGCGCCGGGGGGCGCGGCCCGCGAGGGAGCGATCGTCAGGGGGAGAAGCCCGGGGGCATCACGGTGTTGCCGCCCGGCAGCGCGGTGCCGCCGCCGGGGGCGGGCGCGCAGGTCAGGTTGCGCCCCACGGTGCCCGCGCAGCGGTACGAGATCAGCCCGTCGGGGCGACGCGCGCGGCGCAGGTCGGGGACCATGTCCATCACGGTCATGATGCGGCCCGCGACCTCGCTCTTGTTGCGGTAGACGTCCGTGAGGCGAAAGCGCATGCCGAGGCTCAGCGGGCTGTCGCTGAAGTTCGGGCGCAGGTCCACGCGGCCGTCCATCTGCAGGTCGAATTCCGCGGAGTGCGCCTGCACCCGCTCGAACACCGCGGCGCCGCGGCGCACGGCCACGCGCACCTCGAGGTTGCCCGCGCGGATCGCCTCGATGGTCACCCCCCCGAAGCCCGGGA
>JBILLI010000040.1:0-21327 GCA_044376155.1 Polyangiales bacterium | reverse complement strand
CCCGCGCACCCCCGCGGTAATGAACATGATCGACGCGCCCAGCGACGCGCCGATCACGTCCACCCGCGACGCCCCGGTCTTGCTGTGGGCGCGCACAAAGCCCAGCGCCGCAGGCACATCGACGAGGCCGAGGTGCGCCAGGCCGAAGCGCCGATCACCCGCTCCGTGCAGCGGTCGGCTGCGCCCCTGGGCCCGCAGGTCCACCGACCACACCTCGAAGCCCCGCCACGCGAGGTGCGCCTCCAGCGAGCGCCCCGTGGGGTGAAAGCCGAAGATGAACGAGTTCATCCCGTAGCCCGGCACGATGAGCACCGGGCGCCGCGGCGCGCCGCCCTCGCCGTGCTCGACCGCGTCGCAGACCGTGCGGCGCAGCGAGAGCATCCAGCCCTCGCCGTTGGGGACCTCGTGCCGCGAGACCGTCACGCCGGTCATCGTTCAACCTTGCTTCGCGTAGATCTCGCCGAGCTCGCGGGCGCGGCGGGTGGCGGTCTCGACGGCGTTGATCAGCGTGGTGCGCAGACCGCCGGCCTCCAACGTCGCGATGCCCGCGATGGCCGTGCCGCCGGGGGAGGTGACCTGGTCCTTGAGGCGCCCGGGGTGCTCGCCGGTCTGCAAGAGGAGCTGCGCGCTGCCGAGCACGGTCTGCGCGGCGAGCTCCATCGCCACATCGCGCGAGAGCCCCACCTTCACCCCCGCGTCGGCCAGCGCGTCGATGACCAGGAACATGTACGCGGGCCCGCTCCCCGAGAGCCCCGTCACCGCGTCGAGGTGCACCTCGTCGACCACCACGGTGCGCCCCACGCTGTCGAACACCGCCTTCGCGGCGTCGAGGTCGGCCTCGGTGGCGTTGCTCCCGCCCGCGATCGCCGTGGCGCTCTGCCGCACGATGGCCCCGGTGTTCGGCATCGACCGCACGACCCGCGCGCCCGGCGGCAGGTGGTGCTCCATCGCGCTCGTGGGGATGCCCGCGGCCACGGAGATCACCAGCGCCTCGGGCGGCACCTGCGACCCCATCTGCGCGAGCACCGCGCTCATCACCTGCGGCTTCACGCAGAGCATCACCACGTCGGCGCCGTGCACGCACTCGGCGTTGTCAGCCGCGGCGTGCACCCCGAGGCGCTCCGCCGTGCGCAGCGTGCGCTCCTTGCGGCGGCCCGACACGGTGATGTCCTCACCCGTCACCGCCCCGGAGGCGAGCAGCCCCCGCACCAGCGCCTCTGCCATGTTGCCCGCGCCCACGAAGGCGAATCGCTTGCCTGCCAGCATCGTCACGGCCCAGCATACACGCACCTGGAACCGCCGCCGCGGTTGGTGATATTCGCACCCCGTGAACCCCAGGTCAGAGCTCGCTCTCAAGCTGCGCGACGCGCGCACGGTGGTGGTCAAGGTGGGCAGCGGCGTGCTCACCGACGAAGCGGGACGCATCGTCGGATCGGTCCTCGCCGCCCTCGCCCGAGACATCGCCGCCCTCGCGGGTGACCCCGCGCGCAGGATGCTGGTGGTGTCGTCGGGCGCCATCGCCCTCGGCGTCGAGGCCCTCAAGCTCCCCGCCCGCCCCAAGCGCATGGACGCCCTGCAGGCCTGCGCCGCCGCGGGGCAGGGGGCGCTGATCCGGCTATGGTCCGAGGCGCTCGGGGCGCACGGGCTCACGGCCGCGCAGGTGTTGCTGACCCACGCGGACTTCGCCGACCGACAGCGGTACCTCAACGCCCGCGGGGCCATCGACGCGCTCTGCGTGCGCGGGGCCATCCCCGTGATCAACGAGAACGACACGGTCAGCGTGGATGAGATCGCCTTCGGCGACAACGACTCCCTCTCCGCGCAGGTCGCGAACCTCGTGCAGGCCGACGCGCTGGTGATGCTCTCGGTGGCCCCGGGGCTCCTCGACGACCAGGGCGCGCGGGTCTCCGTCGTGGCCGCTGGCGACCGCGGCATCGACCGCTTCATTCGCACCGACACCTCCGCGCGCGGCAAGGGGGGGATGATCACCAAGGTCCGCGCCGCCCGCGCCGCCAACGAGGCCGGCGCCATGGCCTTCATCGCCGCGGGCCGCGAGCCCGGCGCCATCCCGCGGCTCTTCGCCGGCGAGGACCTCGGCACGCTCTTCCTCCCCGGCATGGAGAAGGTCAGCGCGCGCCGCCACTGGATCGCCCACACCCTCCGCGCCCGCGGCACCCTGGTGGTCGACGAGGGCGCCCGCGCCGCGCTGGTGCAGGGCAACCGCTCGCTGCTCCCCTCGGGCGTGCGCGCCGTGCGCGGAGACTTTCGCCGCGGCGACCCCGTGGAGATCGAAGACCCCGTGGGGCAGGTCTTCGCCCGAGGCCTCGTGGCCTACGGCGCCCTGGAAATGGAGCGCATTCGGGGCCGGAACACCCGCGAGATCGGCGAGCTCCTGGGCGAGCACCACGGCGACGAGGCCGTGCACAAAGACGACCTCGCCCTGCTGCTCTGACCCTGCACCCGTGCAGCGATGACCTGCACCCATGCACGCTTCTCTTCGGGCCCGCGCGATCCATGATCCCCCTCGCGGCTGCACCCAACGGCGGCACGCGGAGCGAACCCATGGACTGCACCGAGACCGAGCTCACCCTCACCGCCGACGACGGCGTGACCCTCGCCGCGCGGCGCTTCGACCCCGTGGGCGATCCCCTCGGGGCGGTGGTGATCCACGGCGCGGTGGCGACCCCGCGGCGCTACTACGACCGCTTCGCCCGCTGGCTCGCGACGCAGGGCTTCACCGTGCTCGCGTATGACTACCGCGGCGTGGGCGCGTCCCGCCCGCGCTCCCTCCGCGGGTTTCGCGCCGAGCTCCGCGCGTGGGGTGAGCGCGACGCCGTGGCCGCCCTCCGCCACGTGCGCGCGCTGCGGCCGGGCCTGCCGGTGTTCGCGGTCAACCACTCCTTCGGCGGGCAGTCCTTCGGGCTCCACGACGCGCTGCGCGAGGTCGACGGCGCGGTGATGGTGGGCGTGCAGTTCGGCTACGTCGGGCACTGGCCCCTGTACGGCAGAGCCCTCTTCGGCACGGTGTGGCAGACGGCCTTTCCGCTCACCGCCGCGCTGCTCGGGTACGTGCCGGGGTGGGTGGGCGTCGGCGAAGACCTCCCGGCCGACGTCGCGCTGCAGTGGGCGCGGTGGTGCAATTCGCCGGGCTACCTCATGGACGAGATCCCCGAAGCCCGCGCCCGCTACGCCGCCCTGCGCGCGCCGGTGCTGTTCTACTCGTTCACCGACGACGCCTACGCCCCGACGGGCGCGGTGCGGCACTACCTCTCCGCCATCGCCAACGCCCGGGTCACCCACCGTCGGCTGCGCCCCGCGGACCTCGACGGCCGCTCCATCGGGCACCACGGGTTCTTTCGCCCGGCCTACGCCGACAGCCTCTGGCCCGAGGTCGCGACCTACCTCCGTGACCTCGCCGCGGGGCGTCGCCCGTCGGTGCGCCCGGCCTCGCCGCCAGGGTGGATCGAGCTCCCCGACGACGCGGAGCTCCTCGCCGACCTCGCCTTCGGCCGCGAGTAGCGGGGGGTGAGGGCGTATGCTCCGCCCCCACGATGAGCGACCTTGAGGCGTGTCTGCGCGCGTGGCGCGAGGGCGTGGGCGACGCGAACGTCATCACCGACGCGAACGACCCGTCGTTGCGCGCGACCTTCGCGCACGCGCGCCGGGTGCCCGCGATCGTTCGCCCTCATACGGCCGACGAGGTGCGCGCGTGCGTGCGGGCCGCGGCGCGCTTCGGCGTGGCCGTGCACCCGGTGTCGCGGGGGCTCAATTGGGGCCTGGGCTCGCGCCTGCCGCACCGCGATGACGTCGCCGTGATGGACCTCTCGCGCATGAACCGCGTGCGCGCGCTCGATGACGTCATGGGCACCGCCACGGTGGAGCCCGGGGTGACCTTCGCGGACCTCCACCGCGCCCTCGCGGCGCAGGGCGCCTCGCACTTCGTCGCGGCCACGGGGTCGTCGCCCCGCGCGAGCGTGCTCGGCAACCTGCTCGACCGCGGCGACGGCGTCGGTCCCCTCACCGACCGTGCGGCCCACGCCTGCGCGCTGGAGGTGGTGCTCGGCGACGGCTCGCTGGTGCGCACGGGCTTCGCGCGCTTCGGCGAGAGCGCGCTGGCGCCGCTGCACCGCTGGGGCGTGGGGCCCTCCCTCGACGGTCTCTTCTCGCAGTCGCCCTTCGGCGTGGTCACGTCGGGCACGGTGTGGCTCACGCCGATGCCGCGCTCGGTGCAGTCGCTGCGTTTCTCGGTGGACGACGACGCGCGCCTCCCCGGGCTCATCGACGCCCTGCGCACGCTGCGCCTCGAGGGCACGCTGCGCGGCTCGGTGGCCCTGTGGCGCGACGCGCGGGTGCTCTCGGCGCTCACCCACCACCCCCGGGCGGGAGAGTCCGACGCGCGGGCGTTGGGCGACGACGAGCTCCGGGCGATGTGCGCGGCGCGTGGCATCGCGCGCTGGTCGGGGGTCGCGCCGATGTACGCCGCGAGCGAGGCGCAGGGGCGCGCCGACCGCGAGCGCGCGGTGGAGGTGCTCGCGCCCGTGGTCGACGCGTGGGGCTGCGAGGAGCGGGTGGGGGAGGCCGTCGCCGGGCGCGAGATGCTCACCCCGAGAGACCCCGCGATGGCCTTGTTTCAAGGCGTTCCCAGCGAAGACAGCGTGCGGTCGACGTACTGGCGAAAGGGCCCCGCGCCGGCTGCCGACCTCGACCCCGAGCGCGACGGCTGCGGGGTGATCTGGGCGGTGCCCGCGGTGCCCATGGAGGGCGCGGCGGTGCTCCGCGCGGTCACCGAGGCGGGGCGGGTGCTGCGCGACTGGGGCTTCGATCCGTTGCTCGCGATGACGGTGCCCACGCCCCGCGTCGGGCAGCTCGTGCCGCTCATCGTCTACGACCGCGACGACCCCGCGCAGGACGAGCGCGCCCGCGGCTGCCACGCCGACCTCACCCGCGCGATGAACGCGCTCGGGTGCCTCCCCGCGCGCGCCGGGGTGCTCGACGCGGTGCCGCCCTCGGTCGACGACACCGACGCGGCCCTCGCGCGTCTGCGTGACGCCCTCGACCCCGCGGGCGTTCTCTCCCCCGGGCGCTACGGGATCGGTCAGTAGTTGCAGGTGTAGTCACACGACCGCAGCGCGGCCGTGCCCACGGCGTCGAGGCTCGTGGTCACCGACTCGGTGCCGAGCTCGATCGTGACGCGCAGGCCCGTGGTGAAGCTCGCGTTGCGCACCGTGATCTCGATGCACTGACACGACACCTCGGCGCCCGCGATGGTGATCATCTCTTGCAGCTCGCCGACGCTCGCGCCCGCGCTGTCGGCGAGGATCGCCCGCATCGGCAGCGTGTGCGACACGGTCGTGTGGTTCGTCACCACGATCGACGCGCGCACCACCACCGACGCCCCCACCCGCGTGCCGTCGGTGCGGCGGATGCGAATCGACACCGGCGGCCCGCCGCACCCCGCCAGGACCCTCGCGCCGACCCCTCCAAGCACCCCACCTGTCAGGGCATGAAGCCAGCTTCTGCGGGACAAGTTTGGCAGTTTCATCGATTCATCACCCATCTGGTCACGGTATCAGCGCGCCTGAGGCACCGCAACGTGCAGGCGCCCGGGAGCCCGATGACGCCTTCGCAAGAAAGTGTCTTGACAGCGCGACGGAGCTCACGTACACACGCACTCCCTTCCGCGGGCATAACTCAGCGGTAGAGTGCGTCCTTCACACGGACGAAGTCACAGGTTCAAATCCTGTTGCCCGCACCAAGCTTCGCGATCCCCCACCGCGATGCATCTCAGCGCTTCGCGATCGGAATGGTCGCGCCACAGCGTTTGCAGACCACGTCCTGACCGGCCTCGCGCATCTTCGTGAGCTGACGCGTCGCGCACTTCGGGCACACCCGCAGTAGCTGAGACGTGAGCAGCGACGGCACGATGTAATGGATCGCCATTCACCTGTGCTCGCACGCGACGGTCCCCTGGTCCACCGCGGGCCGGTGCGCGGTCATGTCACGCCGCGTTCTCCCCGCCTCCTCGTGCGTTGTAGGGTGCCGTCATGCGCGCGCTGCTTGCCATGCTCGGCCTCTCCCTCTGTGCGTGTGACCGCTCTCCGGAGCCGCCTCGCGACGCCGCCGCCGACCTCGGCCCCCGCGACGTGACCGATGACCGCGCGGACGTCTCCGTCGACAAAGACGCCGCGCGCCCGCCGCTCCCCTACGAGGACCCCTGGGCCTGCACGCCTTCGCCCAACCGCCTGCCCCTCGACGAGCCCCTCGACGCCTCCCAGGCCCGCGCGGGCGAGGTGCGCAGCGACGCCGAGCTGCTGGGCGGAGAGGCCGCCGCAGGTCGCGTGGGGCACTTCAAGCTGTACAGCCAGCGCGCGCGCTTTCTCGTGCAGGGCCGCGTCGACCCGGCCGCCCGTCGCCGCGCCGCGGGCTACGACCTGTACGGCGGCAACCTCATCGACGCCGACCGCGTGCGACCGCGCGGCGCGCCCGGCGGGGACCTCTTTCGCGAGACCTTCCCCGTGTTCGGCTTTCGCACCGCCACCGTCGACGAGATCACCGTGGTGTGCGACGGGAGCAACGGCCGCCCGGCCGCCGTGCGCGTGCGTGGGCGTGACGCCAACACCCGCCTCGTGAGCGTGCTCGACGCCCTCGCGCGGCCCCGCGAGGTCGAGCTCATCACCCACTACGTCCTCGCCCCGGGCAGCGAGGTGCTCGAGATCGTCACCGAGGCCCGCTCCCTCGAACGCGGCGCCGTGGCCGTCGCGCAGAGCGGAGACTTCCTCGGCTTCGGCGCGGCGCTCGCGCTCTTCACCGAGGCGACGGGCTTCGGTGACGCCGGCCGCGCCACCACCCCCCTCACCTGGCTCGCCGCGGTGAGCGACCCGGGGGAGGGTGACCGCCACGTCTCCTACGCCATCGGCCCGGCCACCGGACCCATGACCGTGCCCGTGGTCGACGCCTCGGGCACCATCGCGCTCTACGCCAACATCAGCGCGCCCGCGGGCGGCACCGCGCGCTTCACCCGATACTTCTCCGTCGGCGACGGAGACGTGAACAGCGCCGTGGAGCCCCTCCTCGCGCGCCGCGGCGACGCCCGCGGGACCGTCACCGGCACCACCACCCCGAACGCCCTGGTGTACGCCTACCGCGGGACCTGGAGCCTCGGCGCCGCCGCGCGCAACGTGGCCCGCGCCGCCGCCGACGGCACCTATCGCCTCGCCCTCGCCGCGGGCGATTATCAGCTCGTCGCGGTCGACGAGGGCCGCACCCGCGGCGCGCCCGTGAGCGTCACCGTGCGCGACGGCGCCAACGCCACCGCGAGCCCCACCGCGGGCGACACGGGCACCCTCGTGCTCGACCTCACCGTGATGCAGGGCGACGCCGCGGTGCGCGCGCCGGTGAAGGTGAGCCTCCAGGGTGTTGATGTGGAGCGCCCCGACGGCGCCTTCGGCGAGCTCGAGGGCGAGCGCGAGTTCTACGGGCAGCACCGCGTGGTGTTCTCGCTGCGCGGCGACGAGCGCGTGTCCGTGAAGCCCGGGCGCTACCGCGCGCTGATCTCGCGCGGTCCCGAGTACGACGTGGCCCGCGCCGAGGTGACCGTGCCCGCGCGCGGCGAGGCCACGCTGCGCGCCTCGGTGCGGCGGGTGGTCGACACCGCGGGGTGGGTCAGCGGAGATTTTCACCAGCACACCGTGGGCAGCATCGACTCGCCCCGGGGGCTCTGCGGGCGCGTGCTGGAGAACGTCGCCGAGGGGCTCGAATACGCCGCCACCACCGACCACGACAACGTCACCGACTTCATGCCCTGCGCCCGCGAGCTCGGGCTCACCGCGTGGTTCAACGCCGTGCAGGGCAACGAGATCAGCGTGATCGGGGTGGGGCACTTCAACGCCTATCCCCTGCGCATCGACCCCGCCGACCCGACCGCGCTCATCGGCGCGCAGTACTGGGCCGACACCGCCACGCAGGCGCTCTTCGACCGCATCCGCGGAGAGTCGGGCGGGCCCGTGCTGCACCTGTCTCACCCGCGCTCGAACAACCTCAAGGGGTACTTCACCAGCATCGGGCTGGAGCCCACCACGATCACCTCGCGCACGCCCCTCGCCACGGGGTGGGAGGCGCTGGAGGTGAACGAGTCCCTGGGCGCGCCCGCGGAGTTCCTCGCGTCGGGGGTCACCGCGCTGCGCGACCTCGCCACGCGTGACCCCGCTCGCGTCGCCGTCGCCCACGACTGGTTCGCGCTGCTCAACCGCGGGGAGCACCCCTGCGCGCTGGGGAACTCCGACACCCACGAGCGCAACGGCGCGTCGGGCTACCCCCGCAACCTCCTGCGCGTGGGCACCGACGACCCCGCCGCCGTCACCGAGGAGCGGCTCCGCGAGGCCATCCGCGGCCAGCGCGTCACGGTGTCCAACGGCCTCGTGGTCCAGGTGCGGGTCAACGGCATGGACCGCATGGGGTGGCGCGAGGTCGTGAGCGCCGCGGGCGAGGTCACCCTCGACATCACCGTGCGCGCGCCGACGTGGGTGCGCCTCGACGCCCTCGCGGTGTTCGAGAACGGGCGGCCCCTCACGCACGGACCCGCCGACGGCGGCGCCACCTTCACGGCCGCCCCGGCCACCGGCGCGACGCAGCCGCTCACGTGGTCCCTCACCGAGGGCGGCGGCGACGACCCCAACGCGCGCTGGCGGGCAACACTGCGGGTGCGGCCCTCCCGCGACGCCTGGTACGTCGTGACCGCGCGCGGAGGCTCCCTCGCGCCGGTCGGCGGTGGCGACGCCTTCGGCTACACCAATCCCGTCTACGTCGACGTCGACGGCAACGGCTTTCGCGCCGTCAACGCGCCCTGAGACCCGCGGGCACGGCGAACCTCGCGCTCGCCGCGTCGAGCACCCGACCCCACAGCGCGCCGCGAGCGCCCGCGTGCTCGGCCACGCGCCGCCGCGCCTGGTGCCACGCCGGGACGTACCGCAGGGCCTCCGGCGCCGCGCCCCGGATCAACCCGAACGCCTTGCGCCGCAGCGCGAAGCGACGCTCCTCGGCGGCGCCCCAGGGGAGCTCGTACATCGCCCGCACCCGCGGCGGGAGCAGCGCGGCGGTGATCACCGGGTCGAAGACCCCCAGCGGCGCCGAGAACAGCACCCGCGCGACGGACCGCGCCCGCGGCCCCACCCAGAGGTCCGCCGAGGTTGCGCAGGTCTCTTCGAACCGCGCGTGAAAATCCTCGCGAGACGTCGCGAGCCCGTCGGGGTCCACCCCCGAGGCCACGGCGCCGCGGCGGATGTCCTCCCAGTCACCCTCGCGCTCCTCGGGGGTCAGCGGACGCACGAAGGACTCGAAGGCCCTGCGCCCCATGACCGACGCGGTCATCGACACCCAGCGCAGCAACGGCTGCTCGTTGGCGCGGTAGGCGCGTCCCTCCCACGGCGAGCCCGGCTCGTTCACCACGCCGTGCACGCGGGTGTGAATCGCGTGCATGCGCGACGAGGTTCGCAGCCCGTCGTCGAGGTCGCCGAAGACCAGGCTGTAGAGCGCCTGCGACGTGCGACGGATGCGCCCGAGAAGATCGCGCTCGAAGCTCGAGTGCGCGCTCACGCCCGCGACCACCGCGGGGTGCGCCATCTGCAGCAGCACCGCCGCGGCGCCACCCAACAGGTATGCGGGCTCGCGCACCAGGGTCCACGCGACGCTGCGCGCGCCGAAGATCCCCTCCACGGGGCGGGTCACCCGCGCGCGGATCCACGCCTCGCAGCGCGCGTGCGTCTCTCGCTCCAGCGCCTCATCGGCCACGGTGCACCTCCTCCGCGCAGCATCGCACACCGCGCGGCGGGGATCACATCCAGCCCAGGCACAGCCTCGCGTGCACGGGCGCCGCGGCGCCGCTGCGAGGACACGGGAAGCCCGTGTGCGACAGCACGTCCCGCACGCAGGCGCTCACCCGCGCGGCGCTGCCATCGCGGGGCTCCACCGTGGCGTTCACGCTGACCTCCTGCGCGACGCCCTCGGGTGAGATGGTCCACGAGGCCGCGTAGACCCCGACACCGCCACCGCGGGTCACGCACGCCTCGATGGCCTGCGCCGCGCCCTCGGGAGACTCCCGTGAGAGCGTCGGACCCACCCGGAGCCACGGGTCGACGTCGGCGTGGCCCAACACGCGCAGCACGGGTCCGTCGCTCACGCCCAGGCCGCCGATCAGCGCGGCCATCGATGCGCCCGCGTCGGGGTCCCCGAGGCTCGACGCGGCCCGCGCCCACGCCTCGACGTCGTCGGGCTCTCCGCGCATCGCGACCGAGCGTCCTGGCGGCAACCCCGCGCGGTCGTCGGTGCCCGCGCGGCGAAAATGCACCGTGAGGTCACACGCGCGCTCCGGGCCGGCGTCGCGCGCGGGGTGCATGACGTCGAGGCAGGTGGTCTCGACGGTGGCCAGCACGAGGTTCGGGTTGCGCACGGCGAGCAGCGCGGGCAGCGGCGGCGACTGGCCGCAGACCGGCCCGCCCGTGCGCCAGCGGCGCTGCGCGCGGAGGAGTCGCGCGGCCTCGACCTCGCTCTGGGGGATCAGCCGCGCCCCGGGCACTCGCGCGATCCAGGCGCGCACCGGGGTGAGCAAGCGGGTCAGCGCGGCGCCCTGAAAGCGCGCGTCGTCGTAGATCACCGCGATGGCCCGCGAAGCGGTCTCAACGGGCGGCGGCGCCTCGGGGTCCGCGGGGGGCGCGCGCAGCTCCGGGCCCTCGCACCCGTCGGGCAGCGTGATGCGCTCGGGCCGCGGGCGCGCGCGCGGCGGCTCCGCGCGAAGGAGCGACTCCAGCGCCTCGACGCGCGCGGTGCACACCTCGGCCCAGGGATGCAGCGCCGGGCTCGCCGACGGCGACACCGTCACGCAGCGGGTCCACGCGTCGCGCGCGTGGCGCAGCAGGGGGCGCACCTGCGCATTGCGGGTCTCGCGCCAGAGGTTCGTCGCGTCAGCGTCGAGCCCCGGGGGAGGGGGGAGCGCGCGCACCGCCTCGCGCAGCTCGTCGGCCACGGTGGCGTAGATGACCGCGGCGAAGAGCGCGTCGTCGGGGGAGCGCTGGTCGAGGCCAGGCACCAGCGCGCCGAGCTCCCGCAGGCGCTCCGCACGGCGACGGAGCCATGGGGCGAAGCCCTCGCGCAGCGTGTTGACGCCCGCGTCCGGCGGCAGCGTGGGCGCGACGTCGGCCCGCTGCGTCGCCGCGGCGGTGAGGAACGCCTCGCGCTGGGGGTCGAGGGTCGAGGGGTGCACCACGCGTCCTTCGAAGTGCGGGGCTTCGCCCGCGGGGGTCACCGTCGCGGGCGGACGGGGCGCCGAGCAGGACAAAGCGCTGATCAGCGCGGCGAGGGGGAGGGCGCGGTGGCGCATGCGCGCCTTGGTACAGCGGTTCACACCGCGGAGGCAACGCGTGCCCCCTCCCTCCGGGGTGATCCCCCGGGCTATGCTGTGCCCTGGATGACGCGTCTCACCGTCTGCCTCGCGGTCGCAATGGGCGCCTGCGTGTCGACCCCTCCGCCGGTGCCTCCGCCCGCGCCGGTCGTCGAGGCGCCTCGTCGGCGCGTGCGCGTCGCCGAGGTGCAGCGCGCGCCAGGCGTGCGCGGGCTCGTCGAGGAGTTTCGCGCGCTGCGCGACGTCCCCGACGACGTCACGGGCGTGCCCGAGGCCGCGCGGGGGCCGCTGCGTGCGCTGCGGCAGGGGCTGCGTACATGGCTCCTCGAGGCGGTGCGCGAGGCCGGGCGCGTGCCGCCGCGGGTGCAGCTCCGAGCAGAGCTCGACGAGGCCGAGCTCACCGTGGCGCGGGCGGGCGAGGAGATCAACTGGGGCACGGTCACCCGCATCGACGTCGTCGCGCCGTCGGAGTCGCTCACGGCGGTGATCGTAGGGCTGCGGCTGTCGTGCACCGGCGACGACGCGCTCTACGTCTTCGACGGCGCGCGGCTGGTGATGGAGCACGCGCAAGACCGCTGGGAGTCGCTCACCGACGCCCGCGCCGACCTGCGGGTGACCCAGTCACGGGCGGGGCGCAACGACGGCGCGCTGATGGTCTCCTCGCGCTCCAGCCGCTGCGCCTCGCGCTGGCAGTCGGTGCGCTTCGAGGGACTCATGGTGGGCGACACCCCCGCGCGCCCGACGATGCGCTGGGACCTGCGACACGGCGTCGACGCGACCGGCGAGTGCGGCGGCTTCGACGAGGCGACGCTCGGGATCGCCTTGTCTCGCAACGGCTTCGAGCTGCTGGGGTGCGAGCCATCAACCGGTGAGGGTGAGCCTCGGGCGACCCACGCGCACTACGCCTTCACGCACGACGGGGTGGAGCGGGCCGAGGGGGCTACTTCCCGCCGAAGCCACCGAAGGTGACGCCGCCGTGGCCGCCGCCGAGGCCGCTGCCGTCGTCATCGGTGATCATCATGCAGCAGAGCAGCGCCGCGAGCACCGCGCCGATCACCATCCACGTCGAGAGGGTGCTGCCCGACTGGAACGATCCGTTGTCCCCGCTCCATGAGGCCATGGGCAGCGCGATGCGCACCGGGGGAGGGAGGCCGAAGGCCCGAAAGAGGGCTTCTTCGGGGATGGGCGTGGAGAAGGTCCACTGTACCTCGGCGGCGTCGCCTTCGCGGGAGAGCACGGCGCTGCCGTTGACGAAGTCCTGCGTCTGCACGGTCTCGCCGACCGCGACCTTCCAGTAGAACTCCCCGAGCACCCGCGCCACCGAGGCGCTGCCGGTGTTGCGCGACGCGTAGTTCACCCCGCGGAACAGCGCGTGCGTCTGCGTGGGCGCGACCTGCACGTCGCCCGCCGAGACCGGCGTCGCGAAGAGCCAGTTGCCCTCGTCGAGGATCAGCCAGCGATACCCCGCGTCGGGGCTGTAGAGCAGGTACTCGCTCCAGGTGAAGCGCTCGTTGTCGAACCACGTCGCGCGCTCGACGTACCCGATGACGACCCATGCCACGCCCGAGAGCGTGCCCCGGGCGCCCAACGGAATGGCGAGAGACGCGCGGGCCTGCTCCTGCCGCGCGATGACGGCGTGCGCCGCGAGGTCGCTGAGGGCGTTGCAGTACGGGCACACCACCCGCTGGCTGTTCGGGTCGGCCCTGGCGGGGAGCGCGCCGCCGCAGTTGGGGCACTGGAGGTTCTGCGTGGCGACGGCGCCGCCCTTGCGCTCGCCCGCGACGCTCTCGATGGCGAGCTGCGCGCGCTGCACCTCGACGCCCATGAACACCGCGTGGGCGCCGCCGCCGCGGGTGTAGTGCAGCGTGGCGACGCGCCCGTCGTTGCCCGCGAGGTCGACGAAGCGCAGGAGATCTCCGACGCGCACGGCGAAGGGCAACTCGCCCTGGGCGCTCTCGAAGGGGGCCTCGTTGCGCTCGGCGACGGTGAACATCCCGTAGGCGCCGAGGGGCAGGGAGTGCCCGGGCCCGAGGCTCTCCCACGACCGTAGGATCTGCACGGGCACGGCGCCGGTGATGAACCATCGCCCCATGGCGGTGGCGATCCACGCCGGGCGCCCGTCGTCGAAGGCGATGGCGTACTCCTCCCAGGTGCCGCCCGCGGGGTGACGGAGCACCACGCGGCCGATGACCTCGAAGCGCGCGCCGCCGTAGGTGCCGCGGTCGCGCAGCGCGAGGCCATGCTCGGTGGGGGCGATGTCGGCGACGGTGCCGAGCCCCGCGAGCCCGCGATCGGTGCGCGCGACGACCTGCTTGCAGAACGCGCACACGACGGTCATCGAAGCGCCGGCGCGGAACTCCACCGACGCGCCACAGTTCGGACAGGGACCTCCCGCGACGGGCATCGCGCGGAGCATGCCACAGCGCGGGTGCGCGTGGGGGTCATTGTACCCCGCCGCGGGGGTCGATAGAGTGCCGCCCCACGCGATGAACCTCTCTCAGTTGACGAACGGGCTGGCGATGGCAGCGGCGTACACGGGCATCGGCCTCGTGGCCTTCGCCGTGGCGTTCTGGATCATCGTCAAGGTGACCCCCTTCTCCATCCGCAAGGAGATCGAAGAGGACCAGAACATCGCCCTGGGCATCGTGATCGCTGCGGTGTTCATCGGCATCGCGATGATCATCTCCGCCGCTGTGCATGGGTGAGGGGCCGCCGCGCTCCCCCGCGGCGCTGGACCTCGCGGTGCTCGGGAGCGTCTTCGCCGTGGGCGCGTGCGGGATCGTGTACGAGCTCCTCGCGGCGACGGCGGCGAGCTACGTGCTGGGCAACGCGGTGGTGCCCTTCTCGACGGTGATCGGAGTCTACCTCGCCGCGATGGGCCTCGGTGCGCTGCGCTCGGAGCGGGTCACCGCGCACGTGGCCGCGCGCTTCATCGAGGTCGAGCTCGCGCTCGCGGCGGTGGGCGGCGCGCTGGGTCCCGCGCTGCTCTCGGGGGCGCTGCCCGACGGGTGGTTCTCGCCCACGCTCTACCTCGGCGTGGCCGCGGCGGGCGCGCTGGTGGGGATGGAGCTGCCGCTGCTGGTGCGCCTGCTCTCGGCGGAGCTGCCCTTCGGAGACCGCGTGGGTCGGGCCTTCTTCGCAGACTACGCGGGCGCGCTGGTGGCGTCGGTGCTCTTCCCGCGGGCGTTGGTCCCCGCGCTGGGCCTCTGGCGCACGGGGCTGTTGGCCGCGGCGGTGAACGCGCTGGTGGCGCTCGGAGGGACCTTCGCGCTGCAGAACTCTCTGGGGCGCAGGGCGTTCGGGCTGCGTGGAGTGAGTCTTGGACTGCTTGTCGCGCTGCTCTGGGCGTCGCTCCACGGCGCGCCCGTGGGCGGAGACTGAGTCAGAGCGGCACCGGGGTCAGCCGGTCGATCCACGCCGCGAGGCTGGGCGCGATGCGCAGGGGCTCACGCCGGGGGCCATCGAGGATGACCTCGCCGGTGCGATTGTTCACCGCGACGAAGCGCCCGTCATAGAGGGCCGCGACGGGGACGGTGAGCTCCTCGCCGAGCGCGCCCTTGGCCTCGGCGTGGCGCAGGAGGCTCTCACGGGCGCGGTCCCAGTCCGTCGGGCTGCCGACGAAGGAGAGCACGAAGGTCTCTCCGCCGAGCTGCGCCTCGAAGGGGATGCACCACCACGCGCCGAACCACACCTGCAGGTCCTCGTGCAGAGGGGCGCCGAGGGCGGCCTCCAACGGGCGAAAATCCGGTGCGATCTCGCGCCGGGCGGGCCGCCAGGTCACGACGTCGTCGCCGTCGGCGCCACCGACCTCGCACGGGGAGGGGTTCGCGGGGTCGGCGTCGGTCACGGGGAGCTCCCCCGAGACCGCGCGCACGGCGTCGATGTAGCGCTCAAGAAGGGACCGCAGCGAGGCGTGGATGGGGAGTCTCATGGCAGGTATTCGCGCGACGTCGCGCCCTCGCGCTATTCCAACCCGCACGGACATGAATGTCATCAAGGCATCGCAGGCCCTCGACGGCGACCGGGTCTTGGAGGTGGTGCACGGCGACCTTACGCGCGAAACCGTCGACGCCGTGGTCAACGCCGCAAACGGCTGGCTCGCGCACGGCGGCGGCGTGGCCGGGGCGATCCTCCGGCGGGGCGGGCTCGACATCCAGCTTGAGAGCGACGCGTGGGTGGAGCGTCACGGCAAGGTCCCCACCGGCGGCGTGGCGGTGACCTCCGCGGGGATGCTCCCGGCGCGGCAGATCGTGCACGCTGTGGGGCCTGTCTGGCACGGCGGCGACAAGGGGGAGCCGGAGCTCTTGCGCGAGGCGGTGACCAACAGTCTCGACGCGGCCTCGAACCTCGGTGCCGTGCGTGTGGCGCTGCCGGCGATCTCGTCAGGGATCTTCGGGTTCCCGAAGGAGCGCTGCGCAGAGATCATGCTCGACGCGACCCTGGCGTTCTTCGTCGCCAACCCCGACGCGTCGGTGCGTCGGGTGCGCTTCACCAACATCGACGCGCCCACCGTGGCGGTGTTCCTCGACGCCTTCGCCGCGCGCTTCGGCGGGGGGTAACATCTGGGCATGGACCACGGCTTTCGCCCGGTGTCACCCCGCGAGGTCCCGCGCTTCGCGGGCGTGAGCACCCTGCTGCGTCTGCCGCAGCACGACGACCCGCGCGACGTTGACGTGATGCTCTTCGGCGCGCCCTTCGACGGCGGCACGAGCTTTCGCCCCGGCGCGCGCTTCGGCCCGCGCGGGGTGCGAGGGGCGAGCGCGCTCTCGCGGGGCTACCACCCCGACGCGGGGGTCGACGTTTTTCAGCGCCTGCGCTGCTGTGACGGCGGCGACGTGCTCTGCGTGCCCATGGACATGGCTCGCACGCTCGCGAACATCGAAGCCCGTGCCCGGTCCATCGCCGAGGCCGGCGCGGTGTCGGCGATGGTCGGGGGTGACCACTCGGTGACCCTCGGCGCGCTGCGAGGACTCGCGGCGGTGCACGGCCCGCTGGGGGTGGTGCACCTCGACGCGCACAGCGACACGTACCCGCCCGCCTGGGGGATCGATCCCCACCACGGGACCATCTTTCGCAACGCCGCCGAGGAGGGGCTGCTGCGCCCCGGCGCGGTGCTGCAGATTGGCGTGCGCGGGCCCTTCGGCGCCGCGACCGACCTCGAATTCGCGCGCCGTCAGGGCTTCACCGTGCTCAGCGCCGAGGACGTGCACCGCGACCTCGACGGGGCCCTCGCCCGCATCCGCGCGCTGGGTGAGGGCGCGTTCTACGTGAGCTTCGACGTCGACGCCGTGGAGCCCGCGATGGCGCCGGGCACCGGCACACCCGTCCCGGGGGGGATCTTCCCGTGGCAATGCCTCGCCCTGCTGCGCGCGACCACCGCGCTGAACGTCGTCGGGTGTGACGTGGTGGAGATCGCCCCCGACCTCGACCTCAACGACCTCACCTCGCTCCTCGCCGCGAACGCGCTCGGCGAAGTACTCGCCGGCATCGCCGCGCGCCGTCGGTGACCCCCCGCGGCGCGATCAGGGCGTCCATGCGCGCTGTCGTGTGGGGGCCCCAAAAGCGAAGAGGAGCGAACCTCGGGTGAAGTTCGCTCCTCTTCTTGGATACGTCGTCACGTGGGGGTGACGAGGGATGGTGGAGCTGACCGGGATCGAACCGGTGGCCTCATCAATGCCATTGATGCGCTCTCCCAGCTGAGCTACAGCCCCATCTCGGAAACGGAGCGACACCCTACCCGCGTCTCCGCAAATGGTCAAGCATCTTTGCCGCGCCCTGAACGATTTCTGTCTGCGCTAAAAGCATGGAATAAATATGAGTGTCCGAAGTTCGGACAGTGTGTGTGTTGTCGGTCAGTCGCGAAGGGACATTTACACCTCAGCGCTTGCACGTTAGCGTTCTTTCTGTCCGCGCCGTTGGCGAGGCTCCACGGGCCTGTGTAAGGCGGCATGCGGCGGAGGGACGGAGAGCTTTGAAGACCGAGAAGACGCTCGGAGAGCGAGAGTTCACGACGGAGGAGATCGCGCAGATGTGCGGGGTCTCTCGTCCGGCGGTAGTGGAGTGGATCGGCCGTGGTCTGCTGTCAGCCCGCCTGACAGAGGGCGGTCACCGGCGCGTGGCGCGCGCCGCGCTCGCGACCTTCCTCGGGCAGCAGGGGTACAAGCTGCCGCCCGAAGTGGCGCGCGCGAAGCCGATGGTGCTGGTGGTCGACGACGAGACGATCTGGCGCGCGACGCTCGAGGCGCACCTCTCTGCGGGATACGACGTCCGCACGTTCCCCCAGGGGGTCGAGGTGCTGATCTCCATCGGGGCGCTTCGGCCCGACATCATCGTGGTCGACACCCGGATGCCCGGCTTCGACGGCTACGCCCTCATCGAGGCGCTGCGGCGCCACCGCGCCCTCGAAGACTCCCTGATCGTTGGCCTCACGCAGACCGACGACGAGGTGGCCGGGGTGCGCTCCATCGGCGCGCACGGCGCGATCTCCAAGGCCCGGATCGGCGACCTCCCGCAGCTGCTGACACGGTTGCTCATGGAGCACCAGCGCCGCGTCGGCGGCTCCGGCGCCTGAGGCGCGTTGACTTCGCGCGCGGGGTGCACGACCATCCCGGGCGTTCCGGTCGAAATGCTGGTGGAGCAACCTGACCGACTCCTGGAGCGCGTCGCGCGTGGTGAGCGTGACGCGCTGCTGGCGCTCTACGACCAACTCGGCCCGGCGATGCTGGCGGTGGCGCTCCGGATCACCCGCGACCGGGCCGTCGCCGAAGAGGTCGTGCAAGAGGCGCTGCTCACGGTGTGGCGCGAGGCCGGCGCCTTCGACCGCGGCCGGGGCAGCGCCGCCTCGTGGCTCCTGACCCTGGTGCGCAACCGCGCCATCGACGCCCTGCGCGCGCGGCGACGGCGCACCTCCCTCGAAGATCGCAGCGCCGAAGAGCCGCCCGACGCGACCGCGACGCCCGAGCAGCACTCGTCCGAAGCCGAGCGCGCGGCGGCGGTCCGCGTCGCCCTCTCGCGGCTTCGTCCAGAGCTCCGGGCGGCGCTCGAGCTGGCCTACTACAGCGGCCGCTCGCACTCCGAGATCGCGGCCGACCTCAACGTACCCCTTGGAACGATCAAGACCCGCATTGCCACCGCGGTGAAGTGCCTGCGCGACGAGCTCGCTCACCTGAGCCAGCGCTGACGCGGTCGCGTGGGTTACCCCCCCTCCATGCGCCCCGCGCCGCCGGTGGATGTGGTCATCCCTGCCCGCGACGAAGCGGCCACGATCCGCGCGGTGGTGCGGGCGGTGCCTCCGTGGGTGCGTGAGGTCGTGGTCGTCGACAACGGCAGCCGAGACGACACCGCCGCGCGCGCCGCCGCCGCTGGCGCCCGGGTGCTGCGCGCGGCCGAGGAGGGCTACGGCTTCGCGTGCGTGACCGCGCTGCGTGCGCTGCGCGACGATCCCGTGGTGGCCTTCGTGGTCGGCGACGGCAGCGATGATCCCGCAGAGCTCCAGCGTGTCACTGACCCCGTGAGAGACGACCTCGCCGACCTGGTCGTGGGGAGCAGGGCGCGAGGCTTCGTGGAGCCCGGGGCGATGCACTGGGCGCAGCGCGCCGGCAACGTCGCGGTGACCGCGGCGCTCTCGCTGCGGTTCGCGACGCGCTGCACCGACCTCGGCCCCTATCGCGCGATGCGCCGAAGCGCCCTGATGAACCTGGGCCTGCGCGACATGACCTGGGGCTGGACCCTGGAGATGCAGATCAAGGCTGTCCGCGCGGGGCTTCGGGTCCATGAGGTGCCCGTCGCGTGGAGGCGACGGCGGGGCGGCGCGCCGAAGGTCTCGGGCACGCTCCGCGGCACCCTCGGCGCGGGCAGGGCGATGATGGCCTGGCTCCGAGGCGCCTACCTCGGTCCGTCCCATGACCCGCGCTGAGCGACTCGCGCACGGGCTGACCGCGGCTGCCGTGGTCGCGGTCTACATGGCCGCGGGCGCCGCGCCGGGGCATCGGGCGGCGCCCTACCTCATCGCCCATGCGCTGCTCCTCGCGGGGGCGGCGGCGGCCTGCGGGGCGGTCAGGCGTGAACCCGCGGCGCTGGGGCGTGTGCTGTGGGCGGGGCTCGCGGTGCGGTGCGCCCTCATCCCGGTGGCGCCGTTCACCACGACCGATGTGGGGCGCTACCTCTGGGACGGGGCGGTGCTCCTCGCAGGAGAGGACCCCTACGCGTTGACCCCCGTCGCGTTGGAGCTGGTGCGCCTTCGTGGGAGCGTCCCGCTGCCCATCGATCACCTTGATGTCGCGACCTGCTATCCCCCCCTGGCCCTCGCCCTGTTCGCTCTCGCCGCGCTCGCCGGCGCTCGCGCCATGCTGGCGTGGAAGGTCCTCTGCGCCGTCGCATCGGCGATCAGCGCGGGGGTGATCACCCGCCTTGCCACGGCGCGCGGAGGGTCGTCGCTGGCGCCGCTCGCGCTTCTGGGCCCCGTGGCCGTGCTGGAGGCGGGGGTGGGTGCGCATCTGGAGACCTTCGTCGCGCTCGCCGCGGTCCTGATGATCGACGCCGCCCTTCGCGAGCGCTGGGACCGCGCCGCCGTCGCGGGCGGAGTCATCGTGGCGCTGAAGCTCGTGCCTGGGATCATCGTGCTGCCCCTCGTGGTCCGTGCGCCTCGGCCGGTGCGCTTCGCGCTCGTCGCCACGCTCCCCTTCACGATCTCCTTCGGTCTCGCCGAACTCGCGGGACTCACCGCGCCAGGCTCCCTGCCCACCGTCGCGACGCACTGGTCCTTTGGATCCCCGATCTGGACCGCGCTCTACGCGCGCTTTCCCCTGAACGACGACGTGATCCGGCCTGCCCTCGCGGTGATCGGGGTACTCGGTGTCGTCGGCGTCTCGCTGCGCCGGAGGGAACTCGTTCGCGACACCGTGGCCGCGGCGGGGGTGAGCCTCGCCGTGAGCCCGGTGATCTACCCCTGGTACGGCGCGATCGTCGCGACCCTGCTCCCGCTCGCGCCTCGGCGATGGGCGCTCGCCGCGCTCGCGTTGATGCCCTGCACCTACGAAGTGTTGGACAGCTTTCAGGCGCACCAGCGCTGGACCCCTGCCCGATGGCCGCTGGCGCTGCTCGCCGTGGCCACCCTCCTCGGCCTCGTCGCCGACTGGCAGCGCGACCCCAAAGACTGTTGAAAATCTGGAAAACAAATCTGCTGACGGAAATTGTCATGGCGGTCCGACGATCTACGGCACTCCGTCAGGGGCGGCGTCGGGGGCGCCAGTGTTGATCTGGGCCTTTCGGCGCGGAAAGGCTTCCAAGTGCAGGCAGGTTCCGGGCGGGGCAACGCTGGCACGCGCACTGCAACCCACCTCTTCAGACTGACTGACAGGAACCCGGAGTATCCCTCTCGAAATCCTGTCATCCAACAAACCTCACGTCCCCACCTCAGGAGAGCCCCCAATGAAGCGTTCGATCAAGCGTCTGATGGCTGGTTTCACCCTCGTCGAGCTCATGATCGTGGTCGTGATCCTCGGCATCCTCGCGGCGGTCGCGATCCCGGCCTTCACCCGCTACGTCAAGCGCTCCAAGACCGCGGAGGCCACGGGCAACCTCGCGAAGATCTATCAGGGCGAGGTCAGCTACTACCAGGCCTCCGCCGAGCGCCAGACCCAGGCGTCCTTCATCAACGCCGCCGCGAACCCCTCCGCGGCGCCCAGCAGCGGTAAGTACGCCGCGAACGTCGCTGCGTGGAACGCCACGGGCTGGCGCGAGATCGGCTTCACCCTCGACACCGGCAGCTACTATCAGTACTCCGCCTCTGGCGGGACCGATTCCTTCACCGCGAACGCCCTCGGCAACCTCGACGGCGACGGCACGAACTCTACCTTCCAGCGCGTCGGCGCCGCGGCCGGCGGCGAGATCCAGGGCGCGCCCGTCGCCATCACCGACGAGCTCGAGTGAGATCG
>JBILLI010000437.1:0-6425 GCA_044376155.1 Polyangiales bacterium | reverse complement strand
GGGGCGCCGCGCACGAGCTCGAGGTCGCCGGGCTGAAAGACCACGCAGGGCGCGTCGCCGAAGTACTCCACGGCGCGCTCGGGGCGCTTGCCGTCGAGGGTGACCTCCCGGGCGGTGCGGGTGAGCCGCACCCGGTAGGAGCGCGCCAGGCCCACGGACTCCACCCGCAGGAGGATCTGAGCCTCGTCCTTCTCGCGGCCCACGAGGTGGTTGCGCTGCGCGCCGCGGAACGATCGCAGCGAGGCGGCGTAGTCCATGGCCTCGAGGATCGAGGTCTTGCCCTGGCCGTTGTCGCCCAGGAGCACATTCGCGTGGGGGTCGGGGTGGAGGCGAACGTTCGAGAGGTTGCGAAACCCTGTGACCGCGAGCTCGGCGACGCGAACGGCGGGGTGAGACACGGGTCTCTCAGATGCGCATGGGCATGATGACGCCGATGAAGTCCTTGCGGCCCACGGGGCGCACCACGCCGGGGTCGAGCTCGCCCGAGAGGTCGAGCGCGCACTCGTCGCTGCCGAGGGCGTTGAGCACGTCGATGAGGTACTTGGAGTTGAACCCGATGGTGATCTCGGGGCCCTGCAGCGAGGCGTCGATCTCGTCTTGCCCCGAGCCGATGTCAGGGTTCTCGCTGGAGATCACGCAACGGCCGTTGGTGATGGCGAGCTTCACCCCGCTGGTGCGATCCGCGGCGACGAGGGAGATGGCCCGCAGGGCGTCGAGGAAGGCCGGGCGGTTCAGCGACACCGTGCGGTCCGTCGCCGTGGGGATCACCTGCTCATAGCTCGGGAAGGCCGCGTCGACGAGCTTCGACGAGAGGGTCATGCCCTCGCGCTGAAAGAACACCGGGCCCTGAGAGCTCACCGCGCCCATGCCGATGGACTGCACCGTGCCGCTGTTCTTCTCGCTGCGCACCTCGTCGACGAGGCGCTTGAGCTCGTGGATGCCCTTGGACGGGATCAAGAGCTTCGACTGCCCGGCCATGCCCTCGACGGTGCGCTCGGCCTTGGAGAGCCGGTGGCCGTCGGTGGTCACCATGCGCAGGGTCTCGCGGTGCATCTCCACCAGGGCGGCGGAGAGGTGCGGCCGGGTATCGTCGGGGGACATCGAGAACGACGTGAGCGCGATGAGCTCGGCGAGGTCGTCGACGGGGATCTGGGTCAGCGGGATCTTGCCCACGTCGGGGAGGCTCGGGAAGTCATCGCCGGGCTGCCCCGAGAGGGTGAACGAGCGCTTGCCGCTCTTGAGCTTCGCCGAGAAGTTCTTCTCCACGACCACGGTGACATCACCGTCGGGCAGGGCCTTCACGGTGTCGAAGATGTGCCGTGCGGGCAGGGCCACGGAGCCGCCGCGCTTCACCTCGGCGCGCATGGTGCCCTCCATCGCGAGGAGGAGGTCCGTCGCCGCGAGGCGCACCACGCCCGACGCATCCGCCGTGAGGAGCACGTTGCTGAGGATGGGCATGGCGGACTTCTTGTCGGCCACGGACTGCACGCGGCTGAGCCCCTTCACGAACTCCCGCTTGTTGACCACGAACTCCATCACGCACTCACCTTCTCATGCCTCGACCCGACCGGGCGGGGGACCTTACACCCGGCAGGGGGTGTCCCGGGGCCCCGAGTGAGGCTCTCTTCTTCTCTGGTTGGTAAATTGAATTCAAATTCCTGATGATGATCCATAGGGCCTGTGGATTCGGTGGGAACGCACTTAACCCACTGAAACCATGAGACTTCCACGGTGGACAGTCTCGGGGACGGCGCCTGTGGACGAGGGGTGGACACCGGGAGGGGGGAGGTCATCCCCAGGGCACTCCACAGGGGGAGCCCCCGGGTGGGCCCCCAGGGTGGTCCCCAGGGTTGTCCACAGGGTGGGGATCACCCGGCGGCCTCGGTGCCGGTGCGGGCGGTCACGGCGGCGAAGCCGAGTTTGCGGGTGACGAAGGCCACGGCGGCGATGACCTCGGCGTCTTCGAGCACGGCGCGATCCATCTTGCGCACGGCGGACATCACCGTGGTGTGGTCCTTGCCGTTGAAGCGCGCGCCGATCTGGGGGTACGAGGTGCCGAGGTGGGCGCGGGCGATCCACATGGCCACCTGGCGGGGGAGGGCGACCTCGCGGTGGCGGTCCTTGCCCGTGAGCTGCGACATCTTGATGCGAAAGTGCTCACACACGGCCCGCTGCACGTCCTCGACGGTGACCACCGCGGGCCGCGGGGTGACCCGCAGGGTCTCGCGCACGAGGGCCTCGTCGATCACCCGGTTGCCGCTCATGCCGCTCTTGATCGCGAGCTTCATGAGCGCGCCCTCGAGCTCGCGCACGTTCGTGAGCTGCGCCGAGCGGGCGATGAGGTACGCCGCGGCGTCGTCGATGCGCACGCTCTCGAGCTCCGCCTTGCGCCGCAGGATGGCCACGCGGGTCTCCTCGTCGGGCGCGTAGATCTCCGCCACGAGGGCCTGCGAGAAGCGCGACACCAGGCGCTCGGCCATGCCCTCGAGCTTGTCGGGGAGCACGTCGCTGGTCAGCACGATGGCCGCGTTGCGCCGGCAGAGGGCCTCGAAGGTGTGAAAGAACTCCTCCTGCGTGCCCTCCTTGCCCGCGAGGAACTGCACGTCGTCGATGAGCAGCACGTCGCACTCCCCGCGGTACTTCGTGCGGAAATCCTCCATGCGCCGCTGCTGGATCGAGGCCACGTACTCGTTCGTGAAGGTCTCGGCGGAGACGTACACGATGCGCGCGTCGGGCTTCTGCTCCAGCACCCGGTGGCCCACGGCGTTGGAGAGGTGGGTCTTGCCGAGCCCCGTCGCGCCGCACAGAAAGAGCACGTTCGCGGGGCGCGAGGTGAGGTTCGAGAGGGCCTGCGCCATGGCGTGGGCGACCTCGTTGCTCTTGCCGATGACGAAGCGGTCGAAGACGTACTTCGACGCGAGCCCCGCGGCGACGCTGCCGAGGGCGGGGCGGGCGGTGCCGAAGCCCTGGGTGCTCGAGGCGGTGGCCGTGGCGCCTCCGGGGCGGGCGGTGACCATCGCCGGGGCCGCGCTGCGCGTGGCGGTGTTCGCCGCGGTGATGGGGGACGTGGCCGTGGCGCTCGCGGGGCGCGAGAGGGTGTTCGCGGGGGTGATGGGCGCGGTGGCCGTGGCGCTCGGCGGACGCGGCGCGGGGCGCGAGGCGGGCGGCATGCGGGGGGCGGTGACGGGGGTGTTCACCGAGGCCGCCCAGTGCACGGTCCAGGGCTCCCCCGTGAGGGACTTGAGCTGCTCCTCGATGACCGTGGTGTAGCCCTTGGCGACCCACTCGCGGGAGAAGTCGTTCTGCGCGCGCAGCAGCAGCGCGCCGTCGGCGGCGTCGATGACCTGCAGCGGGCGCAGGAGCTTGTCGATGACCGACGGGCCCACGCCCCGGGCGGTGAGGGAGTCGAGGACCTTCTGCCACAGTTCGTTCGCGGGGTCGTTCACGGGCTCTCTTCAGGGGCGCTGCCGCACAGGGTTTTCCACAGGGAGCGCCACGGGGTGCGGAGGCGCTCGCATCCTCTCGAAGACAAGGCCATTCGCGAAATTTTCGTCGAGGTTTTCCACAGCCCCGCGAGGCCTGTGGATGGAGCGCGGCCATCCACAGGGTTTTCCACAGGGCTGTGGATGGAGCTCCAGGGGGTGCTTCGGGGGGTCGAGGGAGCTCCAGCGACGGGGGAGATCCCTTCGCGCGGCGCGCGGGCTTTGGTACACGTCCCACCCCGATGAGCACCTCCGCGCGTTCGCGTCGCATCGTTGGGATCACCGTCCCCCTGTTCTCCCTGCGCACGGCGTCGTGCTGGGGCATCGGCGAGATTCCCGACCTCGCGCGCTTCGGCGCGTGGGCGCGGGACGTGGGCGCGCGGCTGGTGCAACTCCTGCCGCTGGGGGAGATCTCGGGCTCGGAGACGTCCCCCTACGGCGCGCTCACGGCCTTCGGCATCGACCCGATGTACATCGCCTGGGAGGGACACCCCGACCTCCCCGCCGACGAGCTCTCCGCGACCCTCGGCGACGACGGGGTGCGCACGCTCGACTGGCTCCGCGCGCAGGACCGGGTGGACTACCAGGGCGTGCGCTGGCTCAAGGACAAGGCCCTGCGCGCGGCGTGGGCGAACTTCGCGCGGCGCGAGGCGGCGACGAATTCCCCACGGGCGCAGGCGCTGCACGCGTTCATCGCGCAGCACGCGACATGGCTCGTGCCCTACGCGACCTTTCGCGCGCTCAAAGACGCCCACGAGCAGCGCGCGTGGTGGGAGTGGGAGGCCTCGCTGCGCGACTCGCTCGACGCGGCGAAGGAGCGCGCGCGCACGATGGAGGGCTCGACGCTGAACCTCCACCTCTACGCCCAGTGGGTCGCGCACACGCAGTGGGACGAGGCCCGCGCCGCGCTCCGGGGGATGGACGTGGAGGTCATGGGCGACCTGCCCTTCATGGTGGGCAGCGACAGCGCCGACGTGTGGTCGTGCCGCGGGGAGTTTCGCGACGACACCCTCGTGGGCGCACCCGGGGACCAGTTCGACCCCGACGGGCAGGAGTGGGGCCTGCCGCCGTATCGCTGGGACGCCATGCGCCGCAACGGGTTTCAGTGGTTGCGGGCCCGCGCGGGCTACGCCGCGTCGCGCTACGACCGCTTTCGCATCGACCACCTCGTGGGCTTCTACCGCACGTACCAGCGGCCCAAGGAGAACCTCCGCGGTCCCGATGGACGTCTGCGCCCGGGCTTCTTCGACCCGTCGGACGAGCCCGCGCAGAAGGCCCACGGCGAGGCCGTGCTGTCGGCCATGATCGCCGCGAGCCGCGCGCACGGCGCGGACCTCATCGCGGAAGACCTCGGGGTGATCCCAGACTTCGTGCGCCCGAGCCTCGCGTCGATGGACGTGCCTGGCTACAAGGTCCTGATCTGGGAGCAGCGCGACGGGGTGTTCCGCGACCCGGGGGGGTTCCCTGCGCGCAGCGTGGCGTGCTTCAGCACCCACGACACCGCGCCCGTGAGCGTGTGGTGGAACGCCCTGCCCGCGTGGGAGCGCGCGGCCGTGTGCCGCCTGCCCGGGATGTCTCCCGCGTTGCCCGAGCGCTTCAACCCCGAGGTGCACACGGCCCTGCTCGACACGATCCTGCGGGCCGGGAGTGACCTGGTGCTCCTCCTCGCGCAGGAGGTGCTCGGGGATCACACCCGCATCAACACCCCGTCGACGGTGGGCGCGCACAACTGGACCTGGCGTCTGCCCCGGGACGTCTCCGCGCTGCTCGACGACCCCGACGCCGCGGCCTCGGTGAACCGCGTGCGCGAGGCCATCGCCCGCGCGGGGCGCTGACGCACAGACGCGTGCCCTGCGTTGTTTGACACCTTTTCGAGCGGGGTGTTAGACGCCGCTCGCGCGTGACGATCCCGTCGCCCTGACACGGCGATGGGTCCTGGCACCCGTCCGCGCGGTGAGGCGAGCGATGTTGAAGTCGGTCTCGATCTTCTCGGGCAATGCGAACGCGCCTCTCGCCGCCGCCATCGCGGCGCAGATGGAGGTGCCGCTGGGGCGGTGCAAGGTCGCGCGCTTCTCTGACGGCGAGATCGCCGTGGAGATCGGCGAGAACGTGCGCGGGCTCGACGTGTACATCCTGCAGTCGACGTGCACGCCGGTGAACGACTCGCTGATGGAGATGCTGATCATGTCCGACGCGCTCCGCCGCGCCAGCGCGATGAACATCACCGCGGTGATCCCGTACTTCGGCTACGCCCGGCAGGACCGCAAGGTGGCCGGCCGCACGCCCATCACGGCGAAGCTCGTGGCCGACATGATCACCACCGCGCGCATCGACCGGGTGCTCACCATCGACCTGCACGCGGGGCAGATCCAGGGCTTCTTCAACATCCCCGTCGACAACCTCTACGCGATGCCCGTGCTGCTCGACGAGGTGCGCAAGCTGAACCTCGTCGACGCGGTGATGGTCTCGCCCGACGCGGGCGGGGTGGAGCGCGCGCGGGCCTACGCGAAGCGCCTCGACGCGAACCTCGCGATCATCGACAAGCGCCGCGAGCGGGCCAACGTCTCCGAGGTGATGAACATCATCGGCGACGTGAAGGGCCGCGACTGCGTGATCCTCGACGACATGATCGACACCGCGGGCACGTTGGCGAACGCCGCGCGCGCGCTGGTGGACCACGGCGCCCGGCGGGTCTACGCCGCGGCGACGCACGCGGTGCTGTCGGGCCCCGCGGTGGGCCGCATCACCGAGTCGCCGCTGACCAAGGTGATCATCACCGACACGGTCCCGCTGCGCGAAGAGGCTCGTGGGAACCCGAAGTTCCAGGTGGCCTCGGTGTCGCGGCTGCTGGGCGAGGCGATCCGGCGCATCCACAACAGCGACTCGATCTCGTCGCTGTTCGTCTGAGGGCGGGTCCTCACCCCCTCCCCGTCTCCTGAAGCG
>JBILLI010000436.1:0-6428 GCA_044376155.1 Polyangiales bacterium | reverse complement strand
ACATCGACCCCGCGCAGCTCACCGACGCCGTCGAGCGCGCGGCCCTCGCCCTCGCGGCCGAGCCCCCCTCCCCCGCGTTCGGCCTCGCGCCCATCCCCAACCCGACGCGCGTGCGCTACGGCCTGCCCGTCACCTTCGACCCCCGCGACGAAGACCCCACCGCCCTCTTCAGCGCGCTCGCCGACGCCGTCGCCGCCCTCGCCGCCGAGGCCAACACCGACACCGTCACCGTGAAGCCCGAGCTCTGGGCCTGGACCCAGGTCGAAGAGAAATGGGTCGCCGACACCGAGGGGGTGCGCAAGACCCAGGTGATGCCCGTGTCCTTTCTGCAGGTGATGTTCCGCGCGATGCGCGGCGCGAAGCAGACCCGCACGCGCGTGCGCTTCGGCGAGGCCGAGAGCCTCACGCACTACGTCGCCGGGGGCGCCCTGCGGCCGCACATCGCGCAGTCCCTCCGCGAGGAGCGCGACCGCGCCGTGGCCCTGCTCGACGCGCGTCCCCTCACCGACGCCGAGCGCGCCGAGGTCACGCACTACGTGCTGCACAACTCGTCGCTGGTGTTCATCCACGAGGGCCTCGGGCACCCCATCGAGGCCGACATCGTGCGGGCCGACGGGTCGGCCATCGTGGCCCCCGACGGCGCGCCGCGGGTCACGCCCCTGGGCTCCGGGGTGGTGCGCATCGTCGATGGTCCGGCTCCCGACGGCGCGGGAAACCCCCTGGCGCACAAGGGCTTCGGCACCGAGCTGATCGACGACGAGGGCGTCGAGGTGCAGAACACCGTGCTCGTCGACGGCGGTCACATCGTGGGGATGATGCACAGCCGCGAGACCGCCCACCGCTACGGCGTCGCGCCCACGGGCAACGGGTTCTCAGACCTCGGGCAGCGCCGGGTGGTCCGCATGCGCAACACCACGCTGTGCCCCGCGCCGGGGGATCACTGGAAGCCCTCCCTCGACGCGCTGCTCGACGGGATTCGCCTCGGGGTGGTGCTCTACGGCTCCCTCGGCGGCGCGGTGTCGAAAGACGGCATGAGCTCGTCGACGCAGTACGGCTACCTCGTGCGCGACGGGCGGCTCACCGACGAGATGATCTCCCCTGGGAACTTCACCGCGCTCACCGCGGGCTGCCTGCAGACCGTGGAGGGCTACGCGGGCGAGGTCGAGGCGCACGGCGTGGGCTTCTGCGGCAAGAGCGGGCAGACCCGGCGCGTCACCGACGGCGGACCCACCTTCGTGCGCGTCGGCGTCTCTCCCCACGTCACCCTGACCTTCGAGGCGAACTGATGGACGCGCTGCTCAAGACCGCGGGCGAGGTGGCCTGCGCCATTCGTGACCGGGTGCTCCCCGCGGTGGACGACGTCGAGGTGCTGGTCTCGTGCGCCGACAGCACGGGGTACTCCGTCGAGAACGACCAGATCGTGGCCTCGCTCTCCTTCGGGCGCTGGAGCGTCGCGATGCGCGCGCTGCGCGGGGACCTCCTCGCCACCGCGGCGACCACCGCGCGCGACCCGAGCGCCTCGGCCGACGCGCTGCTCCGCGCCCTCGGGGCCGCGCAGCCCCAGGAGCTCACGGGCTTCTTCGCCCCGCGCGAGGGCGCCGACCTCACCCGCGCGAACGCGGCGACGTGGGCGCTGGTCGATGACCCCGCGGGGCTCCGCGCCATGGCCGCCGCGATGCGAGACAACGCCTGGGCGGTGCGCAAGATCGCCGTCGAGGGAGAGGTCTCGGCGAGCCGCGTGCGACGCGCGGTGGTCACGGGCCGCGGGGGGCCGCTGCTCAGCGCCGAGAGCGACCACGGCGCCTTCGTGATGCTCGACGGCAACGACTGGGACACGGCGTCGTCCCGCGCCCCGGTGAGCGCCGCGGTGCCCACCCTCGGGAGTGATCTGTTGCGCGCGCTCCCCACGCGCGAGGTGACGGTGGCGGATTTCCTCGGCGGGCCGGGGGAGGTCGACGCGGTGATCCATCCGCGCATGCTGGAGGGCCTGCTGCGCGCGCTGCTCACCGAGCGCGTGGGCATGGACCGGGTGCTCGCCGGGATCTCCCCCGCGAAGGTGGGAGACACGTTGGCGCACAAGGGCTTCGAGCTCATCGACGACACCTCCGCGCTCTCCCTCGCGGGGCACGCGAGCGACGACGAGGGGCACCCGGGCACGCGCAAGACGGTGATTCAAAACGGGGTGCTGGCGACGCTGCTGGCCGACCGACGCTCGGCCCAGCGCGCGGGCGTCGCGCCCACGGGCAACGGGTTTCGCATCCCCATCCTCGCCGAGGACCGCGCCGAGGCCCCGGTGCGCGTGGGCATGGGCCACCTCGAGGTGCGCGCGGGGGAGGTCCAGCGCGACGCGCTCACGCGGGGCAAGGCCGTGCTCATCCCCGACCTGCTCGGGGTGCACTCGGCGAACAAGTCCACCGGGGCGTTCAACAACCCCATCGTGGGCGGGCTCGCGCTCGAAGACGGCGTCCCCGTGGCGCGGCTGAAGGCCGGCGCGTGGAGCGCGACCGGGGTCTTCTACGAGATCCTCTTGAACGCCTCGCGGATCTCTCGCGAGCGCTTCGACACGGGCAGCGCCACGCTCCCGTGGCTCGCCGCGCGGGTGCGCGTGGCCTGAGGGCCTCCGCTCACGACGCCGCGGTGGCGATCGGCGGCGGCGCCGCGAAGCGCGTCACCATCTGCTCCAGCTCGGTGATGTTCACGGGCTTGGCGATGTAGTCGTCCATGCCCGCGGCGAGGCACCGCTCGCGGTCGCCGCGCATGGCGTTGGCGGTCATGGCGATGATGGGCACGTGTCCGCCGCGCTCGGCCTCGCGCGCGCGGATCCGCCGCGTCGCCCCGATGCCGTCGAGGCGGGGCATCTGCATGTCCATGAAGATCATGTCGTAGCGCCCCTGCTCGACGCAGCGCAGCGCGGCCTCGCCGTCCTCCGCGAGGTCCACGCGGCAGCCGAGCTTCTCGAAGACCCGCGTGGCGAGGCGCTGGTTCAGGAGGTTGTCCTCCACGAGGAGCACCCGCGCGCCGAGCTGGGGGTACCGTCGCTGCGGCGGCGCGACGCGCGCGGGCGGCGTCCCCGAGCGCGGACCGCTCGACCGCGGGAGCGCGGGCGCCGACGTGAGCGCGACGATGGCCTCCTCGAGCTCCTGCACCGAGACGGGCTTCACGAGGCAGCGCGCCACGCCGATCTCCGCGGCGCGGCGACGGTCGCCCATGGTCTCCGACGACGTCAGCAGGATCACCCGCGCGCCGGGCCATTTCGTGAACAGGAACTCCGCGGTGGTGAGCCCGCTCATCTCGGGCATCTGCCCGTCCATCAAGACCACGTCGGTGGGTTCGGGGTGCCGCGCGACGTACGCCAGCGCCGCCGACCCGCTGCTCGCCTCGGACGAGGTCATCCCGAGCTGCTCGAGCTGCTGCCGCAGGATGCGGCGGTTCACGTCGTTGTCGTCGACCACCAGCGCTGAGCGCCCGCCCAGCGTCGACCGCACCGGCGGCGACGACGCGGTCGCGCACCGACGCACCCGCACCGAGAACCCGAAGGCGCTCCCCTCGTTCGGGGCGCTCTCCAGGGTCATCGCGCCGCCCATGAGGGCCACGAGGCGCGCGCAGATGGTGAGCCCGAGCCCCGTGCCGCCGTACTCCCGCGTGGTGGAGCTGTCGGCCTGCGAGAAGGACTCGAAGACGCGCTGGTGCTTCTCCCGGGGGATGCCGATGCCGGTGTCGCGCACGGCCACCAGCAGGGACGCGTCGTCGCCGTCCTCAGCGGTCACGCGCGCGCTGAGGGTGACCTCGCCGCGGTGGGTGAACTTGATGGCATTGGAGAGGAGGTTGAGCGCCACCTGACGCAGCCGTCCGGGGTCGCCGATGGCCCGCGCGGGCAGCGTGGGGGCGAGGTCGAGAATGAGCTGCAGGCCCTTCTCGTGCGCCCGCGTCGCCACGGTCTTCGCGGCCGCGGTGAGGACGTCGACGGGGGAGAACTCCACGGCCTCGATGTCGAGGCGCCCGGCCTCGATCTTCGAGAAATCGAGGATGTCGTTGATGATCTGTAGCAGCGACCCCGCCGCGCCCTGCACGTAGCCCAGGAACTCCCGCTGCTCGTCGTTGAGCTCGGTGTCGAGCGCGAGCGCGGTCATCCCCATGATGGCGTTCATGGGCGTGCGGATCTCGTGGCTCATGTTGGCGAGGAAGTCACTCTTGGCGCGGTTGGCCTCCTCCGCGGCCTCCTTCGCGCGCAGCGCCGCGAGGCGGGTCTCCTCGCGCTCCGCCACAAGCACCTCGATGCGCCGCGAGAGGGCCGCGATGTCGAGCCCCTCGCTCTCGGGCGTAGGTGCGCCACCCAGGAGTTCCACGACGGTGCCGCGCAGGGTCTCCAGCGCGCGCCGCTGACGGTCGCCCTCCTCGCGGAGCTGGGCGTTCGCGCGGTTGAGCTCCTCGGAGCTCAGCTCCAGGCTCCGCGTGCGCAGCGCGAGGTCGCGCTCGTACTGCGCGTAGCTCTCATCGACGGCGGCCAGAAACCTCGGCAGCCCCTCGCCCAGCGGCGCGACCGCGCCCTCCTCCCGCGCGCCGAGGGCGGCGCAGAGCGCGTCAAGGTCCGTCGGCGTGGCCACGCCGAGCTGACGCTTGAGCTGTCGCTGCAGGAGCTTGCTGAGCACCGCCGCGCCTCACGCCTCTCGCAAGAAGGTGACCGTCATGGTCTGGTTGTAGAGGTCGCAGCGCACGTCCGAGGCGCCGGGGCTGATCTCGCCGTAGGAGTGAAAGCCCGCGTAGGCGTGCTGCGATCCGAGCACGTCGACCACGGCGTCGACCTCCTCGTCGGTGCGCCCGCCCATCACCAGCTTGCGGCCCACGCAGCTCACGAGCAGCGCGAAGCCGGGGGACTCGCCCGGGAGCGTGGCGGCCTCGGCGGCGCTCGTGGCGCCCTCGACGAGGGCGTCGGTGCTCGCGTGCATGAGCTGGAGGTAGCCCTGCTCGATCACATCCCCCGCGAGGGTGAGCGAGCCGTCGGCCTCGCACACCGAGAGGATCGTGCGAATGAGACCCACCTCGCGGCGGTCGCCCGTGAGCATCGAGAAGGGGAAGAGCAGCCCCGACGACGGCAGGCGCTGCGCGTGGTCGCCGAGGTAGCGCTTGTAGACGTCCAGCGCGGGCTCGCCGTCGAGCTCGTAGAGCACGTTGTGGCGCGCGCGGGTGACCTGGCGGACGGGGCCGAAGGGCTTCCATCCCCCGTAGGAGCCGAAGCCCGCGCGGAGGTGTTCGTTGGAGAAGCCCACGGCGACGACCTGGTCCGCGCCGACCTCGCCGTCGTGGAGGGTGAAGGTCTGGTGAAAGTCCGCGCCGTCGCCCGCGAGGCCGCCGGCGATGCGCACGCCGGGGAGCACGGACATCATCCCTTCGATGAGGGCGCTGCCGTTGATGTTCGTGCCGGGCGCGAAGCACAGCACGGTGTGCGCGCCCTTCTCCCGCAGCGCGTTGCCCACGCGCGCGCCCGCGGCGCGGGAGTCGTCCATGTCCGCGAGGCGGGTCTGCGCGACGTGCACCCCGGGGTGGTCGAAGCGCAGCGCGCTGAGCAGCAGGGTGTCGTCGTCGCTCCCCTCCGCGGAGATCTCCCCCGCGGTGCTGCACCCCACCCGCTGCGCGGCGGGGAAGGCCCCAGCGAGGCGCGCGGGCAGCGTCGGGTCACGAAACGCCCGGGTACCGCCGAAGGCGAGCACGAGCTGAGGATCAATCGCCCGCAGCGCCGCGAGCGCATCGGGGGTGACGCCGTCGGCGCCCTTCAATCCAAGCTGACGAACTTGCATCACGCTCCCTCGGTGCCCTCATCCCGAGGGCGTCTCCCCGGCGCCGCTCCCTGCGGGAGGATCCGTGCGACCACCCCGCAAGGGGTTGAGCACTTTCCCGAGAACGGACCCACGCCACCCAAGCTTGAGGGCGGCACGGGTCACCGACCCGCCGCTTGCCCGGAGGTCACCGCGCGGTCCATGCTCGGCGCATGACAACCCGTAGCGCCTCTCCCCTCGGCCTCGCGTGGCGCCTCGTGGCCGCTGGCACCCTCGCGGCGATGGTCGGCGCCGCGTGGTCGTTCTGGTCCGTGCGCGACGAGCTCTGACCGGGCGGCTTAGGAGCCTACGCAGTATAAAGGTGCCGAATTGCGGCGTCGAAACGCGAGCGCTGCAAGGAGTGATCGCGAAGGCATCCTCGATGGATTCCGAGCGATCACGACGCCGCAGTGCGACGCGGATCGGCGGCGCAAACGGCACGTTTATTCTGCGTAGGCTCCTTAGTTCCTCGGTGATGGCGCCCGGAGGGCCGCGGCCACGGCCTCCACGCGTTCCGGGGGCGCCCGCACCCCGGCCTCGCGCAGCGTCGCGGCGTGGGCGTCCCACTGCGATCGCAGCAACCCGCTGCCCTGCAACGCGTCGTGCAGGCCGGCG
>JBILLI010000039.1:0-21407 GCA_044376155.1 Polyangiales bacterium | reverse complement strand
AGCGGTGCTGTGTCTCGTTCTACGGCGACGAGGAGAACTGCGGCGGATGCGGCAACCGCTGCGCCGGCGTGTGCACATGAGGACAGCGCCACCGCTCGTGAGGCGCGTGGGATGCCACACGCCGTGGCCCTCGTGACGCTCAGCCCAGCCGCGCGCTGACCCGCTCGCGCAGGGCCGCGGCGGCCGCGCGGGAGCCGAGCTCGCCGCCGACGTCGCGGGTGCACTGACGGTCGGCGATGCACCCCCGCACGCAGTCTTCGATCAGCGCCTCGAGGTCGGGGTGGCCGAGGTGCGAGAGGAGCATTCCCACGGTGAGGGCCGAGGCGAAGGGGTTCGCGAGGTCCTTGCCGACGATGTCGGGCGCGCTGCCGTGCACGGGCTCGAAGAGGGCGCAGCGGCGGCCGGGGTGGGCGTTCATGCTGCCCGCCATGCCGAGGCCGCCCTGCAGCGCCGCGCCGAGGTCGGTGACGATGTCGCCGAAGAGGTTGTTGGTCACGATGACCTGAATGCGCGACGGGTCTTGCACCATGTAGAGGCACAGCGCGTCGACGTAGACGTGCACGGCCTCGATGCCGGGGTACTCCTTCGCCATCTCGCGAAACGCGCGGAGCCAGAGCTCGTGGGCGTGCTTCATCGCGTTGGACTTGTCGGCCATGTGCACCCGCGTCTTGCCGTTGGCCTTCGCGTGCTCGAAGGCCGCGCGGAGGATGCGGTCGACGCCCTTGCGGGTGTTGATGTCCTCGTTGATCGCGATCTCGTCGGGGGTGCCGCGGCGCACCTGCCCGCCCACGTTCACGTAGACCCCCTCGGTGTTCTCGCGGAACACCACGAAGTCGATGTCCCTGGCGCCGAAGGACTTCAGCGGGCTCAGGCGGTCATCGAGGCAGCGCACCGGGCGCACGTTGGCGTAGAGCTCGAGCCCGAAGCGGAACCCGAAGAGGATGTCCCGCGCGTGGTCGTTGGAGGGCACCCGGGGGTCGCCCATGGCGCCGAGAAGAATCCCGTCGCAGGTGTCGCGGATCTCGTCGAACACCTCCCGCGGCAGCGTGGTGCCGTCGCGGAGGTAGCGGTCGGCGCCGAGGTCGAGGTGCCAGAGGTCCAGCGCGAGGCCGCGGCGCGACGCCACGAGCTGCAGCAGGGCCACCGCCTCGGGGATCACCTCCTTGCCGATGCCGTCTCCAGGGATCACTGCGATGCGGTGCGTGGACATGGTTGGGCGCTAGCACACCCGCGCGCCGCAATGGAAGCGTCAGCCCTCGCGGGTGGTGATCCGCGCCAGGGCCCACGCCGCGGCCTCGCGCACTGCGTCATCGGGGTCGTGGGTCATGGCCTCGCGCAGCACCGGGAGGTGCACCCTGCGCCCGACGTTGCCGAGCGCCACCGCGGCGTTGCGCGCGAGTCCTGCCCGCCCCGGACGTGCTGCGGGAGAGCCTTCGGTGAGCGCCGCGAACTCACCCTCGCTCAAGCGCACGAGGCTCGCGAGGGAGTGCTCTCGCCAACGGGGATCGGGCGCGAAGTCTCCCGTGGTGCTCGCGGGGGGCGGCGCGGTGCGGTTGAAGGGGCAGACCTCCTGGCAGGCGTCGCATCCCAACACCCGATCGCCGACGCCCTCGCGGAACTCTTCAGGGATGGGGCCCGCGCGCTCGATGGTGAGGTAGGAGACACACCGTCGCGCGTCGAGCACCCACGGGGCGACGAAGGCCCGCGTGGGGCACGCGTCGAGGCAGCGGGTGCAGGTCCCGCAGCGCTCGTCCATGGGCGCGTCGGGGGTGAGCGCGAGGGTGGTCACCACCTCGCCGAGCAGGAGGTAGGAGCCCAGGCCGGGAGAGATCACGCAGCCGTGTTTGCCCACGAAGCCCACGCCCGCGCGGCGCGCCCAGGCCCGCTCAAGGATGGGCGACGTGTCGACGAGGGGGGCGGCCTCGGCGCCGTGCTCGCGACGGATCCACGCGGCGAGCTTGCGCAGGCGCTTGCGGAGAAAGTTGTGATAGTCGCGGCCGCGGGCGTAGCGGGCGAGGGTCCCGTCGGCGAGGGGCGATGGCTCGTCGCCGCGGTGGTACGAGAGCGCGCAGACGATCACGGTCCTCGCGCCCGGGAGCACCCGGGGGTGGGTGACATCGGCGCGGGCCTCGGGCGCATCGGCGAGCCAGTGCATGTCGCCGTGGTGCCCCGCGTCGAGCCACGCGCGCAGCCGCGCGCCGTCGTCGGTGAGGGGCGCGGTGGCGGCGAAGCCCACGCGGTGAAAGCCCAGCGAGAGGGCGCGGGTGCGCACAGCGTCGGTGAGGGTGTCTTGTGTAGGGAATGTGCGCATTGACGCCCCGTGATCCGATGGATCAACGTGCCGAAGAGCCGCGGTCGCGCATGCGGCGTAGCACGGACCCGAGGAGCCCATGCAGAGCCATCCCCCGCTCACGAGCATGTACGAAGTCACCCGGCAACGGTCGGCGTTCACGGGGCTCATCCCGGTCCCCACCGCGGAGACGCTGGTGGTGATGGCGTCGCCGCGCCCACCGCAGGTGGGGCGTCGCTATGACCTCCCGGGGGGAGACGCGGTGCTGTTCATCGGCCGCGACCCTCAGGCGGAGGTCCCGGTGCAGAGCGACGCCGTCTCGCGACGACATTGCAAGCTCACCCGCGACGCCCTGGGCTGGACGGTGGAGGACCTCCGCAGCACCAACGGCACCTTCGTGAACGACGCGCCCGTGACCCGCGCGGCGCTGCGCGCGGGGGATCAGCTCCGCGTGGGCGACACGGTGCTGAAGCTCCTCGGGGGTGATCTCGAGGGCGCGCTCATCGACCGGATGCTCCGCGAGGCGCTGCGCGACACGCTCACGCAGGCGTACACCCGCTCGCACTTCGACGCCGAGGCCGAGAACTGCCTGCACGAGGTCCGCGCGGCGCAGCGGCGGGGCACGCTGCTGGTGCTGGACCTCGACCGATTCAAGCAGATCAACGACCGCTGGGGCCACGTCACGGGCGACGCGGTGCTGCGCGAGACCGCCCACCGGGTGACCGCGGTGCTGCCCGAGGACGCGGTCTTCGCGCGGCTGGGCGGCGAGGAGTTCGCGGTGCTGCTCCCGAGCTTCGGCGCGGCGAGCGCGCGGCTGGTGGCCGAGCGGGTGCGCGTGGCCGTGGCCGCGTCGCCCATCGCCTGCGGCGACGCCGTGGTGGACGTGACGTGCTCCGTGGGGATCGCCGAGGCGACCCGGGCGACGGCCGACGTCGAGGCGTGGATGCGCGCCGCCGACGAGCTGCTCTACGCGGCGAAGCGCAACGGGCGCAACCGCGTCGAGGGCTGACACCACGCACCGAGGAACACCAACAAAAGACCGTGTAGATTCAGCATCCCGCGCCACATGTCGTGCGCGATGACGAAGCGCTCGACCCTGCTGGATGCATGGTGCGGTAAATCCCGTGCTTGCGGTTGCGCACCCGTGGGTGTGATGCGAGCCTTCTCTTCATGCGTCGCTCCCTCGCGCTGCTCGCGATGATCACAGCGCTCACTCCGTGTTCGGCGTGGGCGACGAGGTGCCTGGGGCCCGAGCCCGAATCCCTCGCGCTGAGCCTGGAGGGCGTCACCGTTGACGGTGTGCCCGTCGACGACCTCACGCCGTGGAACCTCGCGGCCTATCGGCTCGATGCGAACGGGCCGACCCTCGTCGGCGTGACGCAGGACCGCACGCGTTGGTTGGGGCCGTTTCACCGTGCGCGGTAGGCACATCGCACTCGGTGTGCTCCTCGTCCTTGCGAGCGCGGGGTGCAGCGACAACTGCGTGGGGGCGCGGATCGACGTGCGGGTCGAGTCCGGGCGCTACGCCCAGACCTTCGCCGACGGGGGCAACGTGCAAGAGACCAATCCTCGCGGAGAGCTCGTCGTCGACCGCGACGCCGGGACCGTGGTCTTCAGCCGCGTCATCGACGGCGGACGCTACGTCGCGCGCTACCGCATCACGTCCCCGTGACCACGGTCCGCGCGGGGTGAGACCTCCGCGCCGAAGATGAGAGCGTTCACAGAATGCCCTCAAGATCCCGCGGGCCCGGGTGTGCTCTGCTGCGTCCATGCGGTCCGCTGGCGCTGTCTCCCTGCTCTTCGCCGTGATCCTCGCGGGGGCTCCCGCGCGGGCCGTGACCTTCGCCGAGGCCCTCGCCGCGGCCGCGCGGCTCACCGACGTCGCCGCGCCCGACGACGCCCTCGCGCAGCGCGCGACGCTCGACCGCGACACCCCGGGACGTGTGGGCAACCCCGAGCTCCAGGTGGGCCTCGGCCCGGGCGCCACCGAGCCCGGCTTTCGCGGCGTCGGGACGGAGTTTCAAGCGACGCTGCTCGTGCCCGTGGCGCTCGACGACCTCGGCGGCGCGCGGCGACGGTCGGTCTCCGCCGAGCGTGAAGCCCTTGTGGCAGAAGGACATCGACGCACCCTCGAACAGCGCCGCCACGTCGCCCGGGCGTGGCTCGCGCTCTGGACCGCGCAGCGCACCCTCGCGGTGATCGACGACGAGTCCCGCGCGGCGGAGTCTCTCGCCGAGGAGCGGCAGCGCGCGGTGTCGCTGGGCGCGGCCGTCACCGCCGACGCGCAAGAGGCCGCCCTCGCCGCCGCCGAGGCCCGGGGGCGCACCCTCGACGCCGAGGGCGAGGTCTCCGAGGCCGCGCTGGAGCTCGCCGCCCGCGCAGGACTGCCCGTCGCGCCGCCGCCCCGCGCCGACGGCGATGCCCCGTCTCCCGCGTTGCCCGAGGTGTCGTCGTGGCCGCAGTGGATCGCCCGGGCCGAGCGCCTCCCCGAGGCCCGCGCGGCGGCGTGGCTCGCGCGGGCGTCGGAGCTTCTCGCCGAGGAGTCGTCGGCGAACGCCTCGTCGTGGGCCTCGGTGGGCGCCCAGGCCGTGCGCAACAGCGCGGACCAGTGGCAGCTCTACGCGATGGTCGGCCTGCGCCCCTCGGTGAGTGATCGCAACCAGCGCGCGCGCGCCCAGGCCCTCACGCAGGCCGCGCTGGCCCGCGGAGAATTCGCGTCGGCGCGGAGGCGTGCCGCGGCCGCCCTCGCCCTCGCGCTGCACGAGGTCGAGCACACGCGCGAGGTCTCGTCGCTGCTGCGCGCGCGCACCACGCCCCTCGCCGAGCAGCTCGTGGCCGGTCGCGAGAGCGCCCTGCAGCGCGGCGCGGGCACCACCGTGGACGTGCTCCGCGCGCGCGGCGAACGGCTGCGGGTGCGAACGAGCGCGGCCCGCGCGGAGGGCCGACGGGTCTCGGCGGAGCTCGATGCGTGGCTGCTCCTCGGCGCCCTCGCGAACACCCCGGAGGCGCGATGATCTCCCTCTCTCGCAGCGCGTTGGGGTTGGTGCTGGTGATCGGGTGCAACGCCCCCGCGCCCCCGGCCCTGCGCGAGGAGCCCGCGGCTGCGGCGCGCTGGGTGCGCACGTTGGGTGCGGTGCGAGGGATGGTGTGGGAGGCGCCCGGGGTGGTCCGCGCGGAGGGGCAGGGCGCGGGGGAGCTCACCGCGCCGGTGCGGGTGCGCGTGCGGCGGGTGATGGTGCAGCCCGGGGATCGTGTGCGGGTGGGAGATCCGCTCGCCGAGGTCGAGGCGCCCGACGTGCTCCGCGCGCTTGGGACCCGCGACGCGGCCGCCGCACGAATGGCGCCGCTGCGCGCGTGGCGCGATGAGCTCTCGGCCCAGCGCGACGCGGGGCTGGTGCGCAGCAGTGAGCTGCGGGACGTGCAGGCGCGGCTCGGAGAGGCCGAGGCCGAGCGCATTCGCGCGGAGTCGGACGTGCGCGCGTCGGGCTTCGCGCCCGCGGATCTTCGCGCCCTCGCGCGCGGCGGACGCACCCTGTTGCGCGCGCCCATCGAGGGCGTGGTGCAGCGGGTGGAGATGATCCCCGGGCGGGTGGTGGACCCGGGGGGCGGCGCCCTCGCGGTGATCGTCGCGCCGCGCCCGGTGCGGGTGGAGGTGCGCCTGCACGACGCGTGGCCCGCGGGCGCCGCGCTGCGCTTCGAGCCCGCCCACGGCACCCTCGTGGACCTCGATTCCACGCCTCTGTCGGAGACCGTGGACCCCGAGACCGGCGCGCGGTTGTTGTGGCTGCGCCCGCTGGGGGAGACGGCGATGCTCGCGGGGACCCTGGGAAGGGTGGTCCTGCGGGGCGCGCCGGGGGATGCGGTGACGGTGCCCGCGCGGGCGCTGCGTCGGCGCGACGGGGCCGCGTCGGTCTTCGTGCGCGACGGGGAGCGCGCGCGCGCGCAGCGGGTGACCGTGCTCGCCGTGACGGCCGCGGAGGCCGTGGTCACCGGGGTGCCTGCGGGAACCCAGGTGCTCGCCGAAGCCCCTGCAGCAGAAGGGAATTGACGTGGAGTGGGTCGTTCGCGGCGCGATGCGGGCGCGGGGGCGGGTGCTCGCGGTCACCCTCGCGCTGCTGGTGGTCATGGCGTGGTTCGCGCGAGAGCTCACCCTCGACGCGCTGCCCGACGTCACCACCAACCAGGTGCTGGTGCTCACCCGCGCGCCGGGGCTCACCCCCGAGGAGGTCGAGCGGCTGATCTCGCGCCCCGTGGAGGCGGCCCTCGGCGGCGCGCCCGGGCTCGTGCAGCAGCGCTCGCTCTCGCGCTTCGGGATCAGCGCGGTCACGGCGATCTTCGGCGACGACGTGGACCCCTACCGCGCGCGGCAGGCGGTGCAGGAGCGGCTCCAGCGCGTCACCGCGACGCTGCCCGAAGGCGCCGAGGCGCCCGAGCTCGGTCCGTTGAGCGGTGGACTGGGCGAGGTCTATCAGGTCGCGCTGCGCTCGCCCACGCGCACGCAGGCGGAGCTGCTGGAGCTCGCGACGCTGCGGGTGGAGCCGTTGCTGCGCGCGATCCCCGGCGTGGTGGAGGTGAACCCCTGGGGCGGGGCGGAGCGATCGCTCGACGTGACCGCGCGGCCCGCGGACCTCGCGCGCCTTCGCATGACCCTGGGCGACCTCCGCGACGCGGTGACGCGCGCCGTGGGGAGCGCGCCGGGGCACAGCCTCCCGGCGGGCGCGGGGCAGGTGCTGCTGCGAGGGATGTCCCGCCCGCGCACCCCCGAGGCCCTGGGCGAGTGCCTCGCGCGGCAACGCCCGGGGGAGGCGCCGGTGCGGGTGCGCGACGTGGCGGAGGTCTCGTGGGGGCAGCTCCCGCGCATCGGCGCGGCCACGGCGGACGGCGGCGGCGAGGTGCTCTACCTCATGGTGCAGATGCTCCGTGATGCGAACGCGCTGCAGCTCACCGAGGCCATTCACGCCCAGGTGCCCGCGATGCGTGCCGCGCTCCCCGCGGACGTGTCGTGGACGGTGGTGTACGACCGCAGCGAGCTGGTGAACCGCACGCTGCGCACCGTGGGCAAGAGCCTCGCGGAGGGCGGCGCGCTGGTGGCCCTGGTGCTCTTCGCCATGCTCGGGAGCCTGCGGGCGGGACTGATCGTGGCCGCGGTGATCCCGCTCTCGATGCTCTGCGCGGCGGCGGCGATGGCGCGGTTGGGGGTGCCGGGCAACCTGATGTCCCTGGGCGCCTTGGACTTCGGTCTGCTGGTCGACGGCGCGGTGGTCATGGTCGAGGGGCTCTTTCACGCGCTCCACCACCGCGGGGGCAAGGCGGCGGACCTCGAGGCCGCGGCGGTGAGCGTGGCGCGGCCGGTGTTCTTCGGCGTGCTGGTGATCGTGCTGGTGTACGTGCCCGTGCTCTCGCTCACCGGGGTCGACGGGAAGATGTTCCGCCCCATGGCGCTGACGGTGATCCTCGCGCTGCTGAGCTCCCTCGCGCTGGCGCTCACGGCGGTGCCCGCGGCGGCCTCGTGGCTGCTGCGCCCCGAGCACGTGCCCGCGCGGGACCCCTGGCTCGTGCGGCTCTCGACGCGGGTCTACACCCCGGCGCTGCGCGCGGCGCTCACCCACCCCGGCGCGGTGATCGCCCTCGCGGTGCTCGCGCTGGCCGTGGGCGCGGGGGCCTTCGCGCGCCTCGGGAGCTCCTTCGTGCCGCAGCTCGATGAGGGGGATCTGGTGGTGCAGTCCACCCGCGCGCCCGACATCTCGCTGGAGAGCGCGGTGGACGACGCCGCGCGCATGGAGCGGGTGCTGCGAGGCTTTCCCGAGGTGCGCGGGGTGGTGAGCCGCATCGGCAGCCCCGCGGTGGCCACGGACGTCATGGGGCTCGAACAGGCCGACGTCTTCGTGCGCCTCGCGCCGCGGGATCAATGGCGCCCGGGGGTGGACCGCGAGGTGCTCGCCGCGCAGATGGGGAGGGCCCTCGCGGCAAGGGATCCGGGCAACGAGGTGGCGTTCACGCAGCCCATTCAGATGCGCTTCAACGAGCTCGTGGGGGGCTCGGTGACCGACGTGGACGTGAGCGTCTACGGCGAGGACCTCGCGGCCCTGCGGGAGACCGCCGAGGGCGTGGTGCGCACGCTGCGCGGGGTGCGGGGCGCGGTGGACGCGCGGGTGCTCGCGCCCCCGGGGGTGCCGTTGCAGGAGGTGATCCCGCGGGCGGGGGTGGCGGCGCGGTACGGGTGGTCCCCGACCGACGTGCTCGACGCCGTGCGCGCGCTGCGGGTGGGCTTGCCCGCGGGGGTCACGTGGGACGGCGCGGTGCGGGTGCCCCTGCGGGTGATGCTCCCGACGCGCGCGGGGGCCTTCGGGACCGCGTCGACGATGCTGCCCACCGCGCAGGGGGAGCTCGTTCCGCTGGGCGACGTCGCCGAGGTGCGGGAGCGCGAGACCCCGGGGCTCTTGAGCCGGCAGGGCGCGCAGCGACGGATCGTGGTGGGCTTCAACGTGCGCGGCGCGGAGCTCGGGGAGGTGGTGCGCGAGGCGCAGGCGCGGGTGGTCCGCGAGGTGCCCCGGGTCGACGGCGTGCGGCTGGTGTGGGGCGGGCAGTACGAGTCCATGCAGGACGCGCGGCGACGTCTCGGGGTGGTGATCCCGGTGACGCTGCTCGCGGTGCTGGGCGTGCTGCTGTGGACCTTTCGGCGCATGGGCCCGGCGCTGTTGATCCTGTTGAACGTGCCCTTCGCGGGGGTGGGCGGCGCGCTGCTGCTGGCCGCGCGGGGGATCTCGCTCTCGATGCCCGCGGCGGTGGGCTTCATCGCCCTCTCGGGCATCGCGGTGCTCAACGGCGTGGTCTGGATGGGACGTGCCCTGCAGCGCCAGGAGAGCGGGCAGAGCTGGTCCGACGCCGCCCGCGACGCGTCGCTGGACCGACTGCGCCCGGTGTTGATGACCGCGATGGTGGCGCTGCTGGGCTTCGTGCCCATGGCCGTGGCCACGGGCGCCGGGGCCGAGGTTCAGCGCCCGCTGGCGACCGTGGTGGTGGGCGGCATTCCGACCTCCACCGCGCTGACCCTGCTGGTGCTCCCCGCGCTCGTGTGCTGGTGGGATCGCCGCCGCGCGCGTACCACTGGACCATGAAGATCCTGCTCGTGGAGGACGAGGAGCGCCTCTCCCGCGCGCTGGTGCGTGGGCTCTCGGAGGAGGGGCACACGGTGGACCTCTGCGCCTACGGCAACGACGCGCTCTCGCAGGGCGCGGCGCTGGGCTACGACGTGGTGATCCTCGACTGGATGCTGCCCGACCTCGACGGGGTGAGCGTGCTCCGCGCGTGGCGCGCCGCGGGGCTGCGCACGCCGGTGCTGATGCTCACGGCCCGGGGCACCGTGCCCGAGCGCGTGCAGGGGCTGCGCGCGGGGGCCGACGACTACCTCACCAAGCCCTTTGATTTCGAAGAGCTCCTCGCGCGCATCGAGGCCCTGCACCGCCGCGCCGACGGGAGCAACGCGGCCCTCACGGCGGGGGATGTCACCCTCGACCCGCGGCGTCGCGCGCTGCGTCGCGGGGAGCGCGAGGTCTCGCTCACGGCCCGGGAATTCGCGCTGGCTTCAGAGTTCTTCGCGCACGCGGGCGAGGTGCTCACGCGCTCCGAGCTGCTCGACCGGGTGTGGGGCGCGCGCTTCGACGGCGAGCCCAACGTGGTGGACGTCTACGTGGGGTACCTCCGCCGCAAGCTCGCGGACCTCGACGCGCAAGGGCTCACCGTGCGCACCGTGCGCGGCGTGGGCTACCGGCTGGAGTCCGCAGGGTGAGCGTGCGGCTCTCGACCCGGCTGTTCCTCGCGGGCGTGGCCGCGCCGCTGGTGGCCCTGGCGCTCGCGTTGACGCTCGTGGGCGCGCTGCTCGATCACACCCTGCGCGACGCGCTGGACCGCGCGCTGCTCGCGCAGGCCGCGGTGGAGTCGGTGAGCCTCTTCGACCGCCTGGGCCACGCGGCCCACCTGCACCTCGACCGATCGCCGCTGCGGGGGGAGGCCGCCGACTCGCCCGCGTGGGGGGCGCTCTATGGTCCTGATGGGCGCAGGGTGCTCGCGGTGCCGACGGACGCGCCCACGCCCGCGACGCTCGCCCTCGCGCCGCTGGGGACGGGCGCAGAGATCAACACCGAGCCGGGGCCCGGCCGCGCGGGGCAGCGGGTGTTGCGGGTGACGGTGGCCTCGCCCGAAGGGGTGCCGCACGGGCTGCGCCTCGCGGTGCCGCTGGACCGCCACCGCGCGACGATGGTGAGCTACGCGCGCCTCGCCGCGGGGGTGGGCGCGCTGGTGGCGCTGGCCCTGCTCGCGGTGGTCACGGGCCCGCTGCGCGCGCTGCACCGACGCATCGCGGTGCTCGTCGCGCACATGTCCCGGCTGCGTCAGGGGGACCTCGCGGGCACGCCCGAGGAGGACCCCGCGGGGGATGAGCTCGCGGCCCTGCGCGACGAGGTCGCCGCGGCCACCGAGGAGCTCCGCCAGGTGCGCGACGCGCGAGAGCGACTGCTCGCGGACGCGGCGCACGAGCTCCGCACGCCCCTCGCGGCGATTCGCACCGACGTCGACGTGACCCTGCGTCGCGAGCGCAGCGCGGGTGAGCTCCGCGAGACGCTGCAGCGCGTGCGCGAGGAGACCGCGCGTCTCGGACAGCTCGCGCAGCAGCTCCTCGACCTCGCCGCCACCGGCCACCGCGCGTGGACCGTGCAGGAGGGCGACCTCGCGTCGCGGGCGAGGGCCTCGTGCGCGGCCCTCACCGCCCTCGCGGCGGAGCGCGGGGTCACCCTCGCGGTGCGCGGCGAGGCCCGCGGGCGCTTCGACGACGACGGCGTCGCGCAGGTGCTGGCGAACCTGTTGGAGAACGCGATCCGCTTGTCTCCCAGGGGTTCTGATGTTGTGGTGGACGTCGCGCGGGAGGGCGCCGCGCTGCGCCTCGCGGTGGTCGATCAGGGGCCGGGCGTGCCCGAGCGCGAGCGCGCGCTGGTGTTCGAGCCCTTTCACCGCCTGCGGCGCGAGGGCGGCGGCGCGGGGCTGGGCCTCGCCATCGTGCGGGACGTCGCGCGGCGACACGGCGGCGACGCGCGGGTCGAGGACGCGCCGGGCGGCGGCGCGCGCTTCGTGGTGTCGTGGCCGGGCTGAGCCTCTCCCCGCGCGCGTAGACCCAACGGCCGACTCATCCGTGTTACGACGGATGTGCATGCGAGGCGGATGGGGCGCGGTCGTTCTCACGCTGTCTTGCGCCCACGGGGTCACCGCCCCGGGCGCCTCGCCCGCCCCCGCGTCGCCCTCGCTGCTGGCCTCGTTGCGCAACCTTCGCAAGCCCCTGCTCGACGACGAGCCCGTGGAGCTCGCGCTGGGGCAGCGGTCGTGCGCGCGCACCCGGTCGCGGGCGGTGCGCTGCTGGGGGGAGCGCGACGACGATCCGCGGGGGGCGCACGCGGGGGGGCCACGGGCGCCGAAGCACGTGCCCGGGGCCGAGGGCGCGGCGCAGCTCGCGGTGGGGCCCTACCACGCCTGCGCGCGCACCTCCGCGGGCACCGTGCGGTGCTGGGGCTCCAACGGCCTCGGGCAGCTCGGTGACGGGACCACCGCCTCGGGCGAGCTCCCCCGCACCGTGCCGGGGCTCACCGGGGTGGCGCAGGTGAGCCTCGGGGAGTCCCACTCCTGCGCGCGGCGCTTCGACGGGAGCGTCTGGTGCTGGGGCTTCAACGGCAGCGGGCAGCTCGGCGACGGCACCTGGACCGACCACCGCACCCCCCGCGCGGTGATGCGCCTCGGAGAGACCCTGCGCGCCACGCAGCTCGCCGCGGGGCACTTTCACACCTGCGCCCGCACCGAAGACGGCGCCGTGTGGTGCTGGGGCTTCAACGGCGCCGGGCAGCTCGGCGACGGCACCCTCGCCGACCGGCTCGCCCCGGTGCGCGTGCGGGGCCTCCCCGCGGGCGTGCGGGTGGAGCGCGTGGCGGCGGGGCGGCACCACACCTGCGCGCTGCTCGAAGACGGCGCGGCCTGGTGCTGGGGCGAGAACGCCTCGGGACAGCTCGGCGACGGCGGCACCCGCGACCGCGCGTCCCCCGCGCCGGTGATGGGCGTGCGGGACCTCACCGAGCTCTCCCTCGGCGACCGCCACACCTGCGCGCGCCGCGTCGAGGGGTCGGTCTTCTGCTGGGGCGCCAACCGCGACGGGCAGCTCGGCGACGGGACCAACCTTGACCGCCCCCGCCCCAACCGCGTGCCCGCCCTCACCGATGTGGCGCAGATCGCGTTGGGAGAGAGGCACTCCTGCGCGCGCCTGGGCGACGGCACGGTGCGCTGCTGGGGTGACAACGACCGCGGCGCGGTGGGTGACGGCGGCACCGTCGACCGCTGGACCCCGACCCCCGTGGCGTGGTGACGCTCAGCCCGGCTCCCCCGGGGCGAGCGTGGTGAGGGCGAGGGCGTGCACGGCGCCGCGCATCTCCGCGGCGAGGCACTGGTAGACCGCGCGGTGGCGGTCGACGAGCCCGAGGCCCGCGAAGCGCGCCGAGACGAGGCGCACGCGGTAGTGCCCGCCGCCGCCCCGGGCCCCGGCGTGTCCGGCGTGCAGGTGGCTCTCGTCGATGAGGGAAAACTCCGTGGGCGCGAAGGCGTCGCGGAGCGCGGCCTCGATGCGGGCGGCGGTGTTCATTCCGCATGGTGGTAGCAGGGCGCACCCGGGGTGGGGAATCGGGTAGGCTCACGGGGGTGAAGATCTTCTGGAACACCGCGCTGCTGGCGCTCCTGCTCCTGGTCACGGGGTGCACCGCGCCGCAGGCGAGCGGCGCGCAGTGCACCTTCAACGCCGACTGCGCCTCGGGTCTCATCTGCGCGGCGAACTACTGCCGCACGCCCTGCGGCCCCAACGGCACCTGCCCCGCGGGGATGCGCTGTGAGCCCGTGGCCGGCACCGCCCTCACGGTGTGCGCCGCGACCACCGAGGAGCCGCGCTGCGCCTACGCCAGCGACTGCCCCGCGCCGCTGGTGTGCAACCGCGACGGCCGCTGCCGCCCCGAGTGCCGCGAGGACTACGACTGCCAGGTGATCAACCCCTTCACCACCTGCGCCGAGGGCTCCTGCGCGCTGCGCTGCACCGGGAACGGCGCCGACTGCGACGGGCTGTTGCGCAACGGCTGCGAGGTCGACACCGGCCGCGACGTGAACCACTGCGGCGCCTGCGGCACCGTCTGCCGCGCGGGGGTGAACCAGTCCGTGCGGTGCGAGGCGGGGGCCTGCGCGTTCACCTGCGCCGCGGGCTTCGCCGACTGTGACGGCAACCCCGGCAACGGCTGCGAGGCCAGCCTCGGCGCGGCCACCTCCTGCGGGTCGTGCACCACCCGCTGCGAGATGCCCACGAGCCTGTGTCAGACCTCGTCGAACGGCGCGCGCAGCTGCGTGTCGTCGTGCAGCGGCGAGACGCCCCTGGAGTGCGCCGGGCGCTGCGTGAACCCGCAGACCGAGGTGGCCCACTGCGGCGCCTGCGGCAACGCCTGCCCCACCGGCCCCAACGCCACCGCGCGCTGCGCCGCGGGCCGCTGCGGCCTCATCTGCGCGGCGAACTTCGGCGACTGCGACAACGACCCCACCAACGGCTGCGAGACCGACCTGCGCGTGAGCCCCGCGAACTGCGGGAGCTGCGGGCGGGCCTGCGCGCTCATGAGCGCCACCGCGGCCTGCGTCGCCGGCGCGTGCACCGTCGAGGCGTGCGCCCAGGGCTTCGGCGACTGCGACGAGCGCCCCGCCAACGGCTGCGAGGCGTCGCTCACCTCCGTCTCGAATTGCGGCGCCTGCGGCAACGTGTGCGGCACCGCCAACGCCACCGCCACCTGCGGCGAGGGCTGCAACGTGCGCTGCAACAGCGGCTTCGGCAACTGCGACGAGAACGACGCCAACGGCTGCGAGGCCAACCTCTCCACGCTGTCGAACTGCCGCGCCTGCGGCAACGTGTGCGGCACCGCCAACGCCACCGCCACCTGCGGCGCCGAGGGCTGCGTGCTGCGCTGCAGCCAGGGCTTCGGCAACTGCGACGGCGACGACGCCAACGGCTGCGAGACCAACCTCACCACCAGCGACGCGAACTGCGGCGCCTGCGGCGCCGCGTGCGGGGAGCGCAGCTCGCAGACCGGCGTCGCTCACGCCTGCACCGCGGGCGCGTGCCTGCCGCGCAACGACACCTGCGACGGCGCGCAGGTCATCGACCTCACCGCCGCGTCGCCCATCCGCGTGCCCGCCTCGAACCGCTACGCGCGGCGCGAGCGCGGCACCCCGTGCACCGAGGTCAACAGCGCCGACGTGTGGTTCCGCTTCACCCTCACGCGGCGCGAGCTCGTCTACGTCGACACCGCGAGCATGAGCTGGGACACGGTTTTGTACTTCGCCACCGGCTGCAACGCGCCGCTGCAGGTCAACGTCGAGAGCTCGGAGTCTGCCTGCAACGACGACATCGGGAGCTTCTGCAAGACCTCGGGCGGCAACTCGCAGATCGTCGCCGTGCTCAACCCCGGGACCTACTACGTCGTGCTCTCGGGCTCGGGCATCGACGTGGGCGACGGCTTCTTGAACGTGCAGCACATCCCCCTCGGCAACGGCAGCGTGCAGGAGTACCCCCTGGGCTTCTTCGAGGGGCTCAACTTCCTCAGCGGCACGATCAGCAGCACCTCCGGCACCGCCGGCACCTGCGGCGGCAACGGCGGCGAGGCCTCGTACTGGTGGGTCGAGTGCCCGAACTCCTCCGGCGGTCGCTTCATCGCCACCACCTGCTCGCCCGTGAACCAGGGCTTCAACACCGTGCTGTATCTCCGCCACGGCGACGGCGCCCCGGAGGTCTGCAACAACGACAACGCGTCGTGCCCGAACGGCCCGCGGACCTCGGCCCTCGACACCACCGTGGTGCGCGGCGGGGGCATTCACGCCCTGACCCTCGACACCTTCGACACCGCCGGGCCCGCGACGACCTTCGAGCTCCGCTCGGCCTACCCCTACTTCGAGGCGACGCTGCGCTGACGTGCCCGCGCTGAGCCACCACGGTCGACTCGCGCTGCTCGGCGGCGCCGCGCTCTCCCTCGGCGGGGTGCTCGGCGGCGTGGGCGCCACGGCCCTCGCCGGGGGCGCGCTGCTCACGGGCATCGCCCTGGCGTGGGTCTCGGCCGTGCCCCTGCCTCGCCGCATGCGCCGGGAGCGCATGGAGTTCTCGTGGTGGGTGCTCCACCGCGAGGGCGCCCCGCGGCGCCCGGACGAGGCGGTGCTCGTGCGCATCACGGTGCGCAACCCTACGTCGATGCCGCTGTCGCTCGCCGCGCCGCGCCTCGCGCTGTCGCCGGGCGTGCGCTACGCGAGGCCCGCGGGGCAGCGGGTGGTGGTCCCGCCGCAGAGCGCCGCGAGCTTCGACGTCGAGGTGCGACCCGCCTACGCCGGCCGGCACGTGCTGCACGGCGCGTGGATGACCCTCTCAGGGGTGCTCGGCCTCGCCTGGGTGCCGCTGTATTTCCCCAACCCCCTGATGATCGAGGTCGGTCCCCGGGGGTACGCCCTCGGCGCCGCCGGGCTGCGCCCCCCGCGCGGCGTGACCCGCGCGCTGCGGGCCGGCCGGGCCGCGCGGCGCGTGGGCGAGGGGCCCGAGCTCCGGGAGCTGCGCGACTACCAGCCCGGCGACGCGTTTCGCCGCATCGCCTGGAACGCCACCGCGCGCCGCGGTCGCTTCACCGTGCGCGAGACCGAGGACGAGTCGCAGGCCACGCGGGTGGTCGTGCTCGACGCCTCGGCCACGATGCGCGGCGACGACCGCGGCCGCGCCCGACTCGACCACGCCATCGAGCTCACCGCGCAGGCCGCGCGGCTCGCGCAGTCCACGGGCGACGCCCTGGGGCTCGTGGCCTTCGACGCGCGCGTGGTCGCCGCCGTGCCGCCCGGCGACGGCCCTGGGCACCTCCGCACGGTCGTCGCCGCCGCGGTGGACCTCCGGAGCATCGTCGACGAGGACCTCACCGACGTCGACGAGGAGACCCTGGTGGAGACCGTCGCGCGGTACTTCCGCGAGCAGGAGGGCGTCGACGCCCTGCGCGGGGTGTCGGGCTTCGAGGGGCGGCGCAACCTCGTGGAGCTCATCGAGCGCGCCGTGGGCGACGACCCCGCGATGCGCGCGCCCGTGCGCGCGAAGGAGCCCTTTCTCCGCATGCTGCGCGGGTTCTGCCGGGCGCGCTGCATCCCGCTGCCGCTGCGCCACGACCCCACCGGCGCGGCGAAGACCCGCGGTCTCGCCGCCGCGCTGCGCGCCGCCGTGGAGGGCGCCCGGGCCCCGCGCACGGTGCTGGTGATCAGCGACCTCGACGCCGTCGACGACCTCTCCGCGCTGCGCCCCGCCCTCGGCGCGCTGCGGCAGAAGCACCACCGGGTGAGCTTCGTCGCGCCCTGCGGCGAGGCCTTTCTGCGTGACCCCGGGGCGGAGCTCTCCGGGGCCGCGCGCCAGGCGCGGGAGGCCGTGGTGGCCCTCTTCACCCGCGAGGAGCGCGCCCGCCTGGAGGAGGCCCGCGTCGCGCTGCGCGCCATGGGCGCCCCGCTGTACCTCGCCAGCGGTCGCGATCCCATGGCCCACTGGCTCCGCCGCGCCGCCGCGCCGCCCGCGCGAAGGGGCGCGCTGGGCTGACCGTCTCGCCCCGGAATGCGTTAGCCTCTCGCACATGACAGTTCGGAGCGCTGGCTGAGGCGATGGAGGGAGGCGCGGCACCCCCACGCTCGGAGCGCTTTGCGATCGAGCGACGGCTCGGCGGCGGCGCGTCGGGGGACGTCTACGCCGCGCTCGACCGCGCCACCGGCGAGCGCGTGGCCCTCAAGGTGCTGCGCGGCGATGACGCCGACGGCCTGCGGCGCTTCAAGCGTGAGTTTCGCGCGCTCGCCGACCTCGCGCACCCGAACCTCGTGGCCCTGCGCGACCTCGTCGCGGGCGAGGGCGGTCGCTGGCTGCTCTCGATGGAGCTCGTCGAGGGCGCCGACCTCCTCACGGCCACCGCGAACGACCCAGGGCGCGCCGCCCGGCTCTTCGCGCAGGTGGCCGAGGCCCTGCGGTACCTCCACGCGCACGGCATCGTGCACGGCGACGTGAAGCCATCGAACGTGCTGGTCACCCGCGACGACCGCGCGGTGCTGCTCGACTTCGGCGTCTCGACCGAGATCGCGCGGATCACCAGCGTCGGCGCGATGCCCCGCGGCACCGCGGGCTACATCGCCCCCGAGCTGGTGCGCGGCGAGTCTCCGACGCCCGCCGCGGACTGGTACAGCTTCGGCGCGATGCTCTACGAGTGCCTCGCGGGGGAGCTGCCCTTCGAGGGGCAGCCCTTCTCGGTGATGTACCGCAAGACCACCGCGCCCGCGCCGTCGCTGCGAGACCGCGCGCCCGACGCGTCCGACGCGCTGGTCGAGCTCACCGCGGCGCTGCTCACCACGCACCCCGCGGAGCGCGCCGACGGGCTCCACGCGCAGCGGGTGCTCGGGGGGGCGCCGCGGGCGCTGTCGATTCGCCCGCGGCAAGAGCCCCCCTTCGAGGGGCGCGCGGCCGAGGTCACGCGGCTGCGCGACGCGTTCGCGAACTGCGTCGCCGAGGGCAGGACCCCGCGGCTGGTGTGGGTGCTGGGCGAGTCGGGCATCGGCAAGACCTCGCTCGCGCGGCGGGTGGGCGAGGCGCTGCAGCGCGAGGGGCGCGCGCGGCTCTTCACGTCGCGCTGCTTCGAGCGCGAGGAGCTGCCCTACAAGGCCTTCGACGCCCTCGCCGACGACCTCGCCTCGCGCCTCGGCGCCGCGCCCGCGCACGACCTCGACCCGGCCGACGTCGACGCCCTCGCGGCCGCCGCGCGGATCTTCCCCTCGCTCGCGCGGGCCGTCCCGCCAGCGCCCCGCGCGCTCCCGCTGGACCCCTGGGCCCTGCGCCGCCTCGCCGCCCTGGGCCTCGCCGTGGCCCTGGGGCGCGCCGCGCGAGGCGCCGCGGCGGTGCTGATCCTCGATGACTTTCAGTGGGCCGACGGGGAGAGCCAGGCGCTGCTCGACGACCTCCTGCGGGTGCCCCGAGGCCCGCTGCTGGTGCTCGCGCTCTCGCGCCGCGGCGCCGACGACCCGCGCGCGGTGGAGACCGTGCGGCTCGGCCCGCTCGACGCCGACGCGGCCGCGGCGGTGGTGCGCAGCGTTGTGGGCCACGGGGGCGAGGACGTCTCCCTCGAGGCCGTGTCCCGGGTTGTTGCCGAGGCCTCGGGGAACCCCTTTCTGCTCACGCTCCTCGCGGGCGACGGCGCGCCGGGGGACTCCGACCTCGCCGGGGCCCTCGACCGCCTCGCGGCGCCGCTGGACGCCACCTCCCGCGCTCTCCTCGTCGCCCTCTGCGCCTCCCCGGGGGAGCTCCCGCAGCCGGTGCGCGCGCGGCTCCTCGGCGACGCCGAGCCCCACGCGCGGCAGCTCCTGGTGAAGACCCGCCTCGCGCGCGTCGCGGAGCGCGACCGCTCGGCGCTGCTGCCCTACCACGACCGGGTGCGCGAGCACTTCGCCGCGGGCAGCGCGCCCGACGCCCTGCGGCGCGTCCACGGCGAGCTCGCCGACGCGTGGCGCGCGCTGCCCGAGGCGCCGCCCGACCGCGTGGCCTTTCACCTCGTGGGCGCGGGTCGGCACGCCGACGCGTCAGACTTCGCGCGCCGCGCGGCGGAGCGGGCCGAGGAGGCCTTCGCCTTCGACCGCGCCGCGGACCTCTACGCCCTCTGCCTCTCGCTCCCCGCGAGCGTGTCGGAGCTCGCGGCGCTGCGGGTGCGGCGCGCGCAGTGCCTCTCCGGGGCGGGGCGCGGTCCCGAGGCGGCGGAGGCGTGGCTCCAGGCCGCGTCCGACGCGCCGAGGCTGGAGGCCGGGGTGCGGAGACGTCTCGCGGGCGAGCAGCTCCTGCGCTCGGGTCACATCGACCGCGGCCTCGCGCTGCTCGCCGAGGCGATGCGCGGGGTCGCGCCGATCCCGCGCGGGCGGGTCGACGCGCTGGCGATGCTGGCGCTCGGGCGCGCCCGGCTGGCCGCCCGGGGGCACGGGTTTCGACCGCGCCGCGAGGCGATCTGTGACCCCGCCGCGCTCGCCGCGGTGGACGCCTCGCTGTCGGTCTCGCTGGGCTTCAGCATGATCGACACGGTGCGCGGCGCGGCGGTGCAGTCGTGGGGGGTGCTCCGCGCGCTGGACCTCGGCGAGCCCTCGCGGGTGGCCCGGGCCCTCGCGCTCGAGGCGGGGTACTCGGCCTCGGGGGGGTGGAGCGCGCACCGGAGCACCCGCACGCTCTTCGCCCGCGCGCAGGAGGCCGCGGCGCTCGCCGACGACCCCGCGGTGGACCTCTTCGTGACGGTGCTCTCAGGCCTCGCGGCGTGGTGCGAGGGCCGCTGGACCGACGCCGCCGCGGCGTTTGACGTCGCCCTCGCGCGGGCCGACCAGGAGAGCGTGGGCGGGAGCTGGGAGCGCAGCACCGCGAGCATGATCCTGCTCGACGCGATGGCGTACCGCGGGGAGTGGCGGGTGATCTCCGAGCGCGTGCCGCGGCTCCTCGCCGACGCCGAGTCCCGCGGGGACCTGTACACCGCCACGATCACCCGGCTGCGGTGGTCCTTTCTCGACGCCATCGCCCGCGACGCGCCCGACGACGCGGAGGGCGCGCTGCGGCGGGTGGACGAGTGGCGCAACACGGGCTTTCACACCGTGCACCTCATCGCCCTGCACGAGGGCTGCGAGGTGGCCCTCTACCGCGGTCACCCCGACGCCGCGCAGGCCGTGCTCGACGCGGGCTGGGGGCCCCTGCGGCGCTCCCTGTTGCTCCAGGTCGAGGCGTTTCGCCTGCAGCTCGCGTTCCTGCGCGGGCGCGTGGCCCTCGCCCGGGCGCTGCGCGATCCCGCCCTTCGCGGCGAGGTGCGGGACCGCGTCGCGGAGCTCGAGGGCTCGGGTGCGCCGTGGGCCCGGGGCTGGTCCTGGCTGCTGCGCGGGAGCCTCGCGGCCGACGAGGGCCGACGCGCCGACGCCGAGGCCGCGCTGCTGCGGGCCCGGGGCGCCTTCGCCGCGGCCGACATGGAGATCTACGCCCAGGTCGCGCGGCGGGCCCTCGGGGTGCTGCGCGACCACGCCGCCGAGGTCGACGCCGCCGACGCGTGGATGCGCGGACAGAACGTCACGAACCCCGCCCGCGTGGCCTGGATGCTCTGCCCCACCCCCACCCGTTAGCCCTTCTCTCTCGCGCGCTCGATCACCACCCGGGTCACCTTCGGCACCGCGCGTTGGGGCAGGTCGGCGTAGGGCACGAGCTCGCCGTCGGGCACATCCCCGTGCACGGTGGCCACGGTCACCTCGATCTCCATGCGCGCGTGCGTGAGCACGTGCACCACCCGCCCCACGGATCGCGCGTCGCGCAGCGTCACCCCCCACGCGGGGCCCTCGTCGCGCGAGAGGGGCGGCACGAGCATGCCCGTCCAGCGTCCCAACGCGCTGGGGCGCAGCCAGATGGCGTCACCGCGGGTGGCGACGAGGGCGCGCCAGCGCTCGGTGGGCACGGGCGCCTTCGCGGGCTTCTCGGGGAAGCGCGCGGGGTCGCCCGATCGTACGCCCTCGCACCAGTTTCGCGCGGGGCACGTCAGGCACCTCGGCGAGGTGGGGGTGCACACCGTGGCGCCGAGCTCCATGAGCGACTGGTTGAGGTCCCCCGGGCGCGGGCCCTGCGCGAGCGCCGACGCGAGGACCCACAGTCGCTTCTTCACCGACGTCGACCGGGGATCGCCGGGCAGGGCGTGCAGGCGCGTGAGCACCCGCTCGACGTTGCCGTCGACGAGCGGCACCGGGAGGTCGAAGGCGATGGAGCCCAGGGCGCCCGCGGTGTAGTCCCCCACCCCGGGGAGCGCGCGGAGGGCCGCGGGGTCGCGCGGGACCTCGCCGTCGTGGCGCGCGAGCACGGCCTTCGCGCCCGCGTGGAGGAGCTTCGCGCGGCGGTAGTACCCGAGGCCCGACCACCGCGCGAGCACCTCGGGCTCGGGCGCCTCGGCGAGGGCGCGCACCGTGGGAAAATCGCGCAAGAAGCGCGTCCAGTAGGGGATGACGGTCTCGACCCGGG
>JBILLI010000435.1:0-6442 GCA_044376155.1 Polyangiales bacterium | reverse complement strand
CGAGCGCGCCCGTGATGCGCGGGAGCGCGAGGACGCCTGGGGCGAGAGCGAGTCTGCGGCCGAGGAGTGGCTCAGCGCGGTGCTGCAGGAGTACCAGTCTGGCACCGGGGAGCTCCAGCAGGTGATATCGCCGCTGCGGCAGTTCCTCACCGCGCGCTTCAGCCACCTCCAGGCGATTCACGACCTCAACGCCTCGCTCCTGAACCTCGCGGTGACCACGGGGCAGGAGGGCTTCGACGCCCGCCCGTCGCCCCAGTGCGCGCGCCAGGCCCCTGCAGCGCAGGGCGATGCATCGGTCGCAGACCCGGTCGACGCCTCCGCCGAGGAGGAGGACGAGCTCGCGCGCATTCTCCGCGAGGCCCAGAGTGCGCCCGCGGCGAGCGTCGACGCAGGTGTTGCCCCGTCGGTCGACGCGGCGCCTTCGCGAGACGCGGCGCCTGCGCGCCCGAGAGTGAATCCCGCGGCGCCTCCGCGCCGTCCATAGGCCCACAGTGCGAGGTGACCCCATGATCTGGTTCCGACGAGCGGCGCTGGCCGCGATGCTGACCCTCTCCGCGGCGGGCGCCGCGAACGCGCAGCAGCGCGGCGGGCCCCGCGAATTCGTGGTGCTCCGGCACCGCGCGGTGACCCAGCTCCTGCAGCAACGCCCCGACGCGGGCACCCCCGCGCGCGAGGCCCGCGACCGCGCCATCGCCAACGTGCTCAACGGCATGCTCGACATCGACGAGCTGTCGCGCCGCGCCCTGGAGCCCCACTGGGCCCAGCAGCGCCCGGCGGATCAGCAGGAGTTCACCTCCCTGCTGCGTCAGCTCATCGAGCGGAATTATCGCGACAACCTCGACGGCACGCTGGGCTGGACGATCCGATGGGAAGACGCGGTGATGGACGACGCGGGCGCGGGCGCTTCGGTGCGCTCCGTGGCCCAGCCGTCGAACGCCCGCGAGCGCCCGGTGACCATCGATTATCGCCTGCAGCGCCGGGGCGAGGCGTGGATCGTCTACGACATCGTGACCAACGGCGCGTCGCTGGTGCAGAGCTACCACGACGCATACACCCGCATCATCCGCGACCCGAGCAAGGGCTTTCCCGAGCTGCTTCGACGGCTGCGCACGCGCGTCGCGCAGCCCGCAGCAGCGCCCGCAGCGCGTTGACACGCTTCGCCACCGGGGCATAGGGTGCCCGCGCGTCGCTGTCGTGCGCCCTCGTTGCGCGGGGCGCGGGCGACCCCCGGAGCCCGATGCGTCTCTACAAGGAAAAGATCCCGGTCATCGCGATGGACATCGTTCGCGTGCTCGTCGCCGAGAAGGACATCGAGGCCGACGATCCGCGAGAGGTCGAGGCCGACATCGAGGCGATCCTCAAGGAGTACCTCCGCCTCGAGCGCGAGATCACCGAGAAGGCCAAGGACCGCGTCGAGGCCGTGGGCGGCGACCGCACCGCGATCACCAAGTACAAGAAGCTCATCGCCGAGCAGCGCAATTTCGGCCTCGGCGGCGAGTCCATCTCGTACATCCTCGACCAGCTCGTCGCGATCCTGCTGCGCTCGCCGCACGTCGACGAGGTCTACTCCGACGACGCCGACATCCGCCGCAAGGCCCGCAAGGTGCTGGAGCGCCACATGGCCGCGGAGGAGGAACTCGACCGCGAGGTGCGCGACAAGATCAAGAACATCGAGGAGGGCACCAAGACCTGGGAGGTCGAGTACGCCCGCATGATGGAGACCGTGAAGCGCAAGCGCGGCATCTCCTGACCTCGAACCCTCACGGAGCAGCAAGGCACGGTCATGTGGATCCCCAAGGTCGAAGAGAAGAAGCACTTCTGCCACAAGTGCAAGAACGAGCTGGTCTTCGAGGTGAAGATGCAGCGCCGCGACAACTGCCCGCACTGCGGCGCGGACCTGCAGGTGTGCAAGAACTGCGAGTACTGGGATCCGGGCGCGCACAACCAGTGCCGCGAGAAGATCACCGAGTTCATCCCCGACCGGGAGCAGGCGAACTTCTGCACCTTCTTCTTGTTCAAGAACGGCGAGCCGGGCACCAACCAGCCCGAGCTGCAGGCCAAGGCGAAGCTCGCGGCGCTCTTCGCGCCCAAGAAGTGAAAGGCGGTCCCGCGTGAAGGCTCTCGTCACCGGCGGCGCCGGATTCATCGGCGGTCACCTCGTCGACGCCCTGCTCGCGCAGGGCGCCTCGGTGCGGGTCATCGACAATTTCTCCACGGGCCGCCGATCGAACCTCGAGCACAACCTCGGGCGCATCGAGCTGGTCGAGGGCGACATCGCCGACCCCGAGGCCTGCGCCCGCGCGATGCACGGCATCGACACGGTCTTTCACGAGGCCGCCATCCCCAGCGTCGCCCGCAGCGTGCGCGACCCGGTGGCGTCGAACCAGGCCAACGTCAGCGGCACCGTGATGGTCCTCGACCAGGCCCGCAAGGCCGGCGTGCGCAAGCTGGTCTACGCCGCGAGCAGCAGCGCCTACGGCGACACCCCCACGCTGCCCAAGGTCGAGACCATGACCCCCGCGCCGCTCTCGCCCTACGCGGTGAGCAAGCTCACCGGCGAGCACTACGTCACGGTCTTCGGTCGGCTCTACGGCTTCGAGACCGTCTCGCTGCGGTACTTCAACGTCTTCGGCCCGCGCCAGGATCCGGCCAGCGAGTACGCCGCGGTGATCCCGAAGTTCGTGACCACGATCCTTGACGGCGGCGCCCCCTCGGTGCACGGCGACGGCGAGCAGACGCGGGATTTCTGCTTCATCGAGAACACCGTGTCGGCGAACCTCCTCGCGGCGAAGGCCACCACCCGCGGCGAGGTGGTGAACGTCGCCTGCGGCGCGCGCATCTCGCTGAACGAGCTCCTGCGGCGCATCAACGGGCTGCTCGGCACCGACGTGAAGGCGAACTACGGCCCGGGCCGCGCGGGTGATGTGCGCGACTCCCTCGCCGACATCTCCGCGGCGCAGAAGCTCCTCGGATACGAGATCCTCTTCGACGTGCAGGCCGGCCTCGAGAAGACCGTGCGCTGGTTTCAGGCGCAGCGTCGCTGAAGGGCGGTCACCGTGCGGAGCATGACGGGCTTCGGCGTCGGTGAGGCGAAGCTCGGCGCCGGGCGGGTGTGCCTTGAAGCCCGCTCGGTCAACCACCGTTTCCTTGAGCTCCGCGTGCGTCTGCCGCGGGAGCTCACCGAGCAGTCGGTCTTCGTGGAGCAGCTCCTACGACCGCGCCTCTCGCGGGGGCGCGTCGACGTCACGGTGCACTGGGAGGGCGGCCACGGCGGCGTCGCCCTCGACCGCGAGCGCGCGCGGGCCGCGCTGCATGCCCTGCGAGAGCTCGCCGAGGAGCTCGACGTTCGCGGGGAGGTCCCGCTCTCGCTTCTGAGCGCCGTCCCTGACCTCTTCGTGCCGGCGGCCGACGACGACCGCGGTGACGTGCGCGAGGCCCTCACACGCGCCACCGAGCGCTGCCTCGCCGAGCTCGACACCATGCGCCGTCACGAGGGCGCGGCCCTCGCGCAGGACCTCGCCGAGCGCCTCGACGGCGTGCGGGCGATTCACGGCCGTCTCGTGGAGCTCGTCGCGCGCTGCGCGCCGCGCTACCGCGAGCGGGTGCGCGCCCGCGTGGGCCGACTGCTCGACGCCGTGAACACTCGGGTCGACGAGGCCCGGTTGGAGCAGGAGCTTGTGCTGCTCGCGGAGCACACCGACGTCACCGAGGAACTCACCCGCCTCGGCGCCCATGTAGAGCAGTTCGCGGCGCTGCTCTCCGCGGCAGATCCCGTCGGCCGACGCCTGGACTTCGTGCTCCAGGAGATGTCCCGAGAGGCCAACACCCTTGGCGCCAAGGCCATCGATGCAGAGATCACGGTTCAGGTGGTGGAGCTGAAGGCAGAGCTTGAACGCCTGCGAGAGCAGGCCCAGAACGTGGAGTAGAGCCTCCGTGAGTGCAGTTCAACCCCTTGATTTTCTTCCGTTGATCGTCACGTCCCCCTCCGGCGCGGGCAAGACGACCCTGGTGCGTCGGCTGCTCGCCGCGCAGTCCGACCTTGCGCTGAGCGTGACCTACACCACCCGCGCGCCGCGACCCGGCGAGGAAGACGGTCGGGACTACCACTTCGTCGACCGCGCCCGCTTCGACGCGATGATCGCGGAGGGCGTGTTCGCCGAGTGGGCCGAGGTCCACGGCAACCGCTATGGCACCTCGCTGACGCGGGTGGAGGAGGCCCGTCGCACCCACCGCGGGCTGGTGTTTGTGATCGACCACCAGGGCGCGCGGCAGATCAAGGCGCGGCTCCCCGACGCCGTGGGCGTCTTCATCGTGCCGCCGTCGCTCGCCGTGCTGGAGGCTCGCCTGCGCAACCGGGCGACGGACGATGAGGCCACCATTCGTCGACGGCTGGCCAACGCCACGGGGGAGCTCATGCACTACGGCCTCTTCGACCACCTCGTCGTCAACGACGACCTCGACGCGGCCACCGCGGACCTCGCGGCCATCGTGCGCGCCGAGCGCACGCGGCGCTGGCGGAGCGCGGCGCTGGTGGAGCAGGTGCTGCGCGGCGGAGACGTCGGGCGTTGATCAGAACGTGACGCGCTCGGCGTCCGGCGAGGCCTCGCCCGGCCGCGCCTCAACCTCGGCCTCGTTGCGGGTGTACTGGTAGTAGAAGATCGCGCCCTCTCCGAGCACCTTCAGCGCGGCGCCGGTGGCCGCGGCCGAGAGCAGCGGGCCCGCCCAGGGCAGCACCCGCATCGCCCGCGTCGCCTGACCCAGCGCGAACTCCCCCGCGCCGAGGATGGCCGCCGCGGCGGCCTGCTCCACGGGCGAGGCCTCGGCCTCGTAGATCTCCTGCACGTCCTTCAGCACCTTGAGCCCCACCGCGGCCACGGCGGGCGCGGCGAAACGAAAGGGGAGGAGCCCCAGGGCGCTGCCCAGGATGGCAGACTGGTTGATCGAGCGGCGGCTGTTCTCTCGGCGTCCCACGGGAGTTCCGTTAGCGTCCCGGCGGCGCGGCTGTCAATCTCCGCCCTCTCGCGCGGCGCGCGCCCGGCGGCGCTCGGCCTCCATGATGGGCAGCATCGCGCGGTGCGCCTCGGGCTCGTCGAGCACCACGACCTCGTCGAAGCCCGTTCCGCCGGCGGCGTCGACGAACCAACGGGTGGCGTCGCTGGCCCGCACCGACGCGCGGCTGCGGCCAGGCAACGCGCACGCGAAGCCCTTGAGCCGCAGGCCCTTCGCGGCCTCGACGATCCGCGACGTAACCCGCGCAGCGGTGTCGGGGCCGAAGCGCTCCGAAGGCCCCTCTCCCACCAACAGCACCTTCTCGAAGGGCAGCCGGGTGCGGCCCAGGAGCATCGTGAGCTCCCCTTCAACCCCCCGGCAGCGCCCGCCCTGGAGCATCTGCGAGAGCGCGCCGCAGAGCCGCCAGTCGAGCAGCCCCGCCGCGCCGCGGAGCGGGCGCTCGTCCTCGAAGAAGGGCAGAAAGACGGCCTCTACCCGGAGCTGGTCGATGCGCGTGAGGTCCAGCGGAACGAAGCGCAGGTCCATGGCGCTGGGGCGCTCAGCGCTTCAGGCGGCCCAGGCGCACGGCGACGCGCTCCAGGATGCCGTTCACGAACGCGGATGAGTCCTCGGTGCCGAAGGTCTTCGCGAGCTCGATGGCCTCGTCGATGACCACCTCGGCGGGAACCTCGGCGTCGCGCAGCTCCTGCGTCGCGACGCGCAGGATCGTGCGATCGACCCGGGCCATGCGCTCGATGCGCCACTTCGTCTGCGCCGCGCGGAGCTCGTCGTCGAGGCCCTCGCGGGCGGCGCTGACACCGCGCACGAGGCGGTCAGCGTACGGGCGACCGTCGGTGCGGGTGACCTCGTCGACGTGGTCCCAGTACACGCGAATCTGCGCGTCGACCTCAGGCTCGGCGAAGCTGCCGGCTGCGTCGAGGGCGTAGAGCATCTGCATCGCGGCTTCGCGGGCGAGGCGGCGGGCGCCGGGCTCGGCCGGCCGCGCGCTACGGGTTCTTCGCGGGTCCATGCGCGCCCAATGCCTTCTGCAGCGAACACATCTCGATGACGGTGAGCGCGGCCTCCCAGCCCTTGTTGCCGGCCTTGGTGCCCGCGCGCTCGATCGCCTGCTCGATGGAGTCGGTGGTCAGCACCCCGAAGGCCACGGGCACCCCCGCGTCGAGAGACACCGACGCGAGGCCCTTGCTGACCTCGGCGGCGACATAGTCAAAGTGCGGCGTCGACCCACGGATCACGGCGCCCAGCGCCACCACCGCGTCGAAGCGCCCCTGCGCCAGCAGCGCCTTGCAGGTCAGCGGCAACTCCCAGGCGCCTGGCGCCCGGACCACCACCGCCTCGGCCGCGCCGTGCCGACGCAGGCAGTCCAGCGCGCCCTCGACCAGCCGGTCGACGATGAAGTGGTTGAAGCGGCTCGCGAGCACCGCGACGCGCA
>JBILLI010000434.1:0-6449 GCA_044376155.1 Polyangiales bacterium | reverse complement strand
ATCCTCGACTTCCTCGTGCAGTCGCTCCGTGCGGTGGCGGGCGACGCCGAGCGACCCTCGTTGTTGCCAGCCGTAGCCCTCGCTCATGCGACATCCCCGTGAACGGTTACGCCGCGGTTGCGCTCGTCATTCTGGCACAGACCGCGAGGAAAGGCGTTGCACGACGTCGCTGGTTGAGCCCTGGCAACGACCCGATGAACACCGGCCGCGACAAGGGCCCCGGCGGGATCTTCGAGTAGTCCTCCCCGCTCCGTCGCGCGTTACCCTTGCGCATGGCCACGAAGAAGCCGTCCGCGTCGTCCTCGCCCTGGCGCGGCGCGCGGGAGCTCGCGTTGCGAGCGTTGCACAGCTCGCTGCTCGCCGAGGGGCGTGCGCTCACCGACGACGAGGCCGCGCTCGTGGCGCGGTGCCTGTTCCCCTCCGACGCGGGGCACGACGACGTGATCGCCGCGGTGGCGACGGCGAGCGCGGCGATGCAACGCTCTCCCTCGGCGAACCTCATGCTCACGAGCGCGCTCGACGGATGGGGCACCGCGATGCGCGGCGGCGCCTCCCCTCGCGCGAACGAACCCCAGCTCGCGGCGCAGATCGAGTCCCTCGGCGTCGCGGGGCTTCGGAAGCGGGACGACCGCGAGGCCGTGCGCGCCGGCGCCGACGCGCTGCGGTCCCTCGTGGCGTGCGTCGAGGTGGCCGCCGAGATCGTCGCGCTGCCCGCCTTCGCGCCGCACGTCGCGCGCCTCGAGCCGCGCTTCAACAGCCTCCCGACCTTCGCGCGCGTGCGCTGCGCCGAGGCGCTGACCCGACACCGCGGTCATCCCGACGCGCTGGCCATCTTCACACGCGCCCGCGAGCGCCTCGTCGCCCACGCGGGCGACAACCTCGCGCGACGCGAGCGGGTCGCGCCCTTCGTCGCGCAGTTCGACGACTGGATCTCCGCCACCCGCGCCCCCTGACCCTCGCTCCGTTGCGACCTCCGCCGCATCGGGTAGACTCTCGGGCGCGAGGTCCTCATGCGCACCGCCGTTCTCACCGCCACGCTGCTCGCGTCGCTGCTCCACCCCACCGCGCGCGACGCCCGCGCCTGCGGCAACAGCTACACGCACTTCTACCTGCTCTCGTCGACGACGCGGGAGCTCGACGCGGCGGAGCGGGCGCTGCTCCAAGGGTCCTTCGTGACGGTCGTGGCCACCACCAACCGGCTCGTGCACCTCACCACCGAAGGCCGCGCGCTGCGGAGCTTTCCGCGGAGCTTTCGGGAGGCGAACAGCCTCGGCGCCGACCGCTGGGAGGCGAACCTGCCCGACGAGGGCCTCGACGGCGACGCGCTCCCCGCGGCGGCGCCCGACGCGGTGGCCCCCATCACCGTGCGCGCCCGCCTGCTGCGCGCCATCGGCATTGCGCGCCGCGACGGGCAGTTCAACGCCGAGCTCACGCCCCTGCGCCGCGCCACTCCCTCGCAGCGCGAGGCGCGCTTTCAGACGGCCCTCGACGACATCGCCGCCGCGGTGGCCGCGACCCCCACCGACACGCGCGCCCGCGCCTATCAGGCCGAGATCCGCGCGCGTCGCGCACCCGGGGAGCATGCCGCAGCGCGGATCATCCTCCGCGACCTCGCGCGGCGCGACGTGCTCAGCGACCCGTGGTCCTGGGCGCAGCTCGCGCGCCTCGAAGAGAACGAAGCCGCCCGCGCCGCCGCCCTCGCGCGATGCACCGCGATGGCCGGCCGCAGCGCCGCCCGCGCCTGCGTCCCGTGACCCTGCGTCCCCTCGCGCCTGACGTGACGTGAGGAGGTCGAGCCGCTCCGAGTCCGCCGCCCTCGTACGGGAAAGCGGCGATTGACACCTTTTCAGAAAATTGCCATTGCTGCGCAATGTCACGAAGGCTTCTGGGGCTTTGCATCTTCGCCCTGCTGAACGCTTGCGCCGAGCAGTCCCTCGTTGACCCTTCCGTGAAGGACGTTGAGACCGCAGAAGACGGTGGCGACTCGAAGCCCGACGTCTTTCTGGTGTTTGATGTCACCGGTGCCATGGACGCGGGCCTTTCGGGGCTCGACGCGAGCACCGCTGAACTCGACGCCGGATCGAGTACCTGCAGAGTCGGTCAAGCGCGCTGCCTCACCGGATGCTTCGACCTCCAGACAAGCCAAGATCATTGCGGGGCCTGCGACCGTCGGTGTGCCTCGCAACAGTCCTGCGTGATGGGTGTCTGCGAGGCTCGCTGCGCGATCGGGGAGACCACTTGCTCGACCGGTTGCGCGCAGCTGTCGCGAGACCCGGCGAACTGCGGGAGCTGTGGGTTCCGCTGTGCGACCGGGGTGTCGTGCGTCGATGGTCGTTGCGGCGGGGCGCCGCTGATGTGCCCCAGTGGACGAACCAACTGCAGCGGGGTCTGCGCCGACACGGGGACCGATGCGACGAACTGCGGTGCGTGTGGCTTGCGGTGCGGCAGCGGGGAGACCTGCGTCGCCGGCAGCTGCTCCGGCGGGGGCGGCTGCCCGAGCCCGAGGCAGCTCTGCAGCGGGGTCTGTACCGACACGGGGACCGATGCGAACAACTGCAGCGCCTGCGGCGCGCGGTGCGGCAGCGGGCAGAGCTGCGTCGCCGGCAGCTGCTCTGGTGGGGGCGGCTGCCCGAGCCCGAGGCAGTTGTGCGCCGGGGTCTGCACCGACACCGCGACCGATGTGACGAACTGCGGCTCGTGCGGCGCGCGCTGCGGCGCGGGGCAGCGCTGTGTCGCGGGCTCCTGCACAGGCGGTAGCAGCTGCCCGGGGACGACGCAGCTCTGCAGCGGGGTCTGCACCGACACCGCGACCGATGTGACGAACTGCGGCTCGTGCGGCGCGCGCTGCGGCGCGGGGCAGCGCTGTGTCGCCGGGAGTTGCAGCGGCACCATGAGCTGCGCGAGCCCGCTGCGAATGTGCGGCACCGTCTGCACCAACACCGCGAGCGACCCGCTGAACTGCGGCGCATGCGGCACCCGGTGCTCGGGCACGTGCGTCGGCGGCACCTGCAGCGGCTCGATTTGCGCCCCGCCGACGATCGACTGCGGCTTCGCGGGCTGCGTCGACCTGACGAACGACTCCGGCCATTGCGGCGCGTGCAACCGACGCTGCAGCGCGGGTCAATCGTGCGTGGGGGGGGCCTGCGCGACCGGAGGCGGATGCCCAGTCCCCAACGTCCTCTGTGGGGGCACCTGCGTGAATCTTCAGACAGACCCGAACAACTGCGGGCTGTGCACGTTTTCGTGCGGCTTCAACACGCCTTGCGTGAACGGGCGCTGCGACCCGTCGATGTGCCTGAGCGGTCAGTCCCGATGTGATCCCGGTCCGCTCGGCTGTGTCGACCTGCAGTCGAATGTCTTTCACTGCGGCCGCTGCAACAACATCTGTCCGGGAGGCGGTCGCTGCGTCGAGGGTGTCTGCGGTGGCGCCACCTCGTGCTCAAGCGGCCAGACCCTCTGCGCCGGAGGCTTCTGCCGCGACCTTCAGGGTGACACGCAGAACTGCGGCGCCTGTGGCCGCGTCTGCGCGGCGGGACAGAGCTGCGTCGGCGGGGTCTGCGCGCTCGTCTCGGGCTGCGTCGGCGGGGTGGTGAACATCCCGGCGTCGACGGGCTCCCGGTTCCTCACGGTGCCGCCAGGGTGCACCCGCGCGACGATCAAGGCCTGGGGAGGCGGGGGCGGCGCGGGTGCAGCCTGGGCAGGCATCTCGCCGGGGGCAGAGGGCGGAGCGGGAGGCTTCGTGACCACGACCCTCACGGTCACCCCGGGCGAGTCGATCAGCTTCGTTGTCGGCCAAGGAGGGGCCTCGGCGGCGAGCCTGACGGGCGGGGTCGGAGGGTCACCCGGCGGCGGCGGCGGCGGGCGCGGCGGCACACAGGGTGTGAACGGCGGCGATGGCGGCGGCGGCGGCGGGGCCTCGCAGGTCCGTCGGAGCGCGACGATCATTCTCCTCGCGGGCGGCGGCGGCGGCGGCGGCGGCGTGGCGGGGGGCACGGGTGCGGTGGGTCCCGGTGGAGGCAGCGGATGCAGCGGCAGCGGCGCTTCGGGCGTCGGCGGAGGCTCTCCGGGTACCGCAGGGCAAGAGGGCGGCGGGGGTGGCGGCGCCGGCGGGTCGGGCTCAACGTCCGCGATGGGCCCCGGTGTTTCGGGTCAGGGCGGCACCTGCCTGGGAGGCGCGGCGATGAGCGGCTCGGGGACCGTCCCCGCGGGCGCCAGCGACCCGGATTACCGCGACGACGCCGGTCGCGGCGGCTCGGGATCCGACGGCAACGGCGGGCGTGTCGTGGTCCGTTGGGGCAGCTGAGGGAGCGGCTGAATCGCGGTCACTCGCCGCCACCCGCGCCCCCGCGCGCCGTCGAGACCTTCGCCGCATCAGGTAGGCTCCCGCGCCCGAGGTCCCCATGCGCACCGCCGCTCTCACCGCCACGCTGCTCGCGTCGCTGCTCCACCCCACCGCGCGCGATGCCCGCGCCTGCGGCAACAGCTACACGCACTTCTACCTGCTCTCGTCGGCCACGCGAGAGCTCGACGCCGCCGAGCGCGCGCTGCTCCAGGGCTCCCTGAGCACGGTCGTGGCGACCTCCAACCGCGTGGCCACGATCACCACGAGCGGCCGCCCGCTGCGGAGCTTTCCGCGTGAATTTCGCGATCGTCACCACCTCGCACGGGACCAGTGGGAGGCCCCGATCGACGACGATGCGCTCGACGGCACCGCGCTCCCCGCCGCCGCGCCCGACGCCGTGGCGCCCATCACCGTGCGCGCCCGGATGCTCCGCGGCATCGCCATCGCGCGCATGAACGGGATGCTCAACTCCCTCCTCGCGCCCAACCCGCGCACGACCCCGTCGCAGCGCGAGGCCCGCTTTCGGATCGCCCTCGACGACCTCGCCGCCGCGGTGTCTGCGAACCCCACCGACACGCGCGCACGGGCCTACCAGGCCGAGATCCGCGCGCGTCGCGCACCCGGGGAGCACGCCGCGGCGCGGATCATCCTCCGCGATCTCGCGCGGCGCGACGTGCTCAGCGACCCGTGGTCCTGGGCGCAGCTCGCGCGGCTCGAAGACAACGACACCGCCCGCGCCGCCGCGCTGTCTCGCTGCACCGCGATGGCAGGACGCAACGCCGCCCGCGCCTGCGTGCCGTGACCCTGCGGCGACTCGCGCTCGCGTTGCTGCTCCTCGGCGCGTGCCGCCGCCCCTCCCCGACGCCGACACCGCGCCCCGCCCGCGCGCTGCCCTCCGCCGCGCAGGTGAGCGCTGGACGCGCGCTCTTCGTTCGCTTCGAGTGCGCGCGCTGCCACACGCGCGAAGGGGTGGATCGCCCGCCCATCGCCGAAGACTGTGTGGGCTGTCACCGCCGCGTGCACGCCGGCACCCTGCCCGCGCGCGCGGAGCACCGCGACCTCTGGCGCCGCAACCTCGTCGACCTCGTCGACGCGCCCTCCCTCGACGCCCTCGGCGCGCGCGTCGAGCCCGCGTGGATCGCGTCCTTCCTGCTGCGACCCACCGACCTGCGCCCCGCCCTCCGCGCGACCATGCCCCGCCTCGCCCTGACCGATGCGCAGGCGCGCGAGCTCGCGGCCTACCTCACCGCCGACCCCGACCCCGCGCTCCCTGCCCTCGCCGCTCCTACCAACGCGCAGATCGCATTGGGGCGCAGTCTCTTTCGTCAACTCGACTGCGCGCGGTGCCACGGGTTTCGCGACGCCGCGCAGGTCATCCCCGCGCCATCCCCCAACGACGAGAACCGCCTCGCGCCCGACCTCTCGCAGACCCGTCGGCGGTTTCGCCAGGCGCAGCTCGCGGCGTGGATCCGCTGGCCCTCAAGGTTGAAGCCCTCGACCCCGATGCCCGCGCTCACCCGCAGCGACGACGAGGCCGTGGCGCTGGCGTCGTACGTCTGGTTCGCGCCCCTCGCGCCCGCGCCGATGGTGCGCGCGCCCGCGATGCTCCCGGTGTTGGCCCGGCGCGTGGCGTGGCCCGAGGTGGCCGAGGCGGTCTTTCTGCGCACCTGTCGGCACTGCCACGCCGACGCGAGCGTGGCCTTCGGAGAGGGTGGCCCGGGCAACACGGGCGGCTTCGGCTTCGCGGCGCGTCGACTGGAGCTCGCGACCTACGCGGGCGCGCTCTCGGGGATGATGGTGCGCGACGAGCGGCAGTCGGTGTTCGCGGTCGACGAATCGGGGATGCCGCGGCTCGTCCGCGCCCTCCGCGCACGGCAGTTGGAGGAGGCGGGCTTGTTCGACGAAGGCATTCGCGGGATGCCGCTGGGACACCCCGCGCTGACCCCTGAGGCGCTGCAGCTCGTGACCTCGTGGATCGCCTCGGGTCGCCCCGTGGAGTGACGCGCGACGCCCCGAACGCTGTGCTATCGCTCGGCCATGGCGATCCGCTTTGACCTCTCTCCCTTCCCCGCGATCGTGCCCTATCGCCCGCTGCCCGATGAGGCCC
>JBILLI010000433.1:0-6452 GCA_044376155.1 Polyangiales bacterium | reverse complement strand
CACCGCCGGGACTGGAAGCAGACCCTGCTCTCGGACGGACACATCCTGCTGCGGCACCCCGACTGGGCCACGGCCAACGAGATGGCCGCCATCGCCGCGCGGGACATCACGTTGTACGCGGAGTGAGCGTCAGCGCCAGGTGTTCGTGAGCGGCGTATAAGTGCCCACGAGGCTGAGGTACGACGAGGCCGAGGTCGTGGGCGAGCCGCCGACGGCGACGAGGCGCCCGTCGAGCAGCGCCGCGAGGCCATGGTACAAGCGCCCCCCCGGGAGGCTCGCGATGGAGCCGTACTGCAGGGTGCTGAGGTTGAGGGTCGAGGGCGTCAGCACGAGCCCCCCGCTGCTGTCACCGCCCACGATGTAGGCCGTGTCGCCCACCCGCGTCACAGCGTGGCCGTAGCGCGCGGTGGGCATCGCGGGGCCGGCGGACCATGCCCCCGACCCGGGGTTGAAGACCTGCACGAAGGTCACGACGGTCCCGGTGGTGCCGCCGAAGACCCACACGCGCCCGTCGCTGCCCGCGACCGCGCGGGAGGAGCTCACGCTGGTGGGGATCGGCGCGATCGCCCGCCACATGCCCGACGCCGGGTCGAGGAACTCCGCGGTGGCGGTGATGGTGCCGGCGCCCGTACGGCCCGAGAGCGCGAAGATGTTCCCCGTGGGGGTCACCGCGATGGCGTGGGAGTGCCGGGCGGAGGTCATCGAAGGGCCTGTGTCCCAGGCGTTTCGGGACGCGTCGTAGATGTAGACGGTGTTGGTCGCGTTGCCGTTGAGGTCGCGTCCGCCCACCACGTAGACCCGCCCGTCGATGCCGGTCACCACCCCGGGGCTCCAGACGCCGCGCGGGAGGGGGGCGCGGGTCGACCAGGTGTTGGTCAACGGGCTCCATGCCTCCACCACGGTCGAGGCCGAGCTGCTCGCGGTCTGCCCGCCCACGGCGTAGAGCGTGCCGTCGGGCGTCACCGCCACGCCGAGCCCATTGCGCGCCGTCAGCATCGACGGCAACGGACCGCTGGTGACGCAGGTGCCCGCGCTGCAGAGCTGCCCCGCGGCGCAGGCGCGGCCGCACGCGCCGCAGTGGGCGAGGGAGGTCGCGAGGGCGCTCTCGCAGCCATTGGACGTGCTCCCGTCGCAGTCTCCGTAGCCCGACGCGCACGCGAAGGTGCAGGTCCCCGCGCTGCACGCCGCGCTGGTGTTGGGCGCGCCCACGCCCGCACACGCCCGGCCGCACGCGCCGCAGTTGGTCGCGCTGCCGAGCAGGCTCACCTCGCAGCCGTTGGTCGCGCTGTTGTCGCAGTCGGCGAAGCCCGTGGCGCACGAGATCGCGCAGACCCCCATCGCGCAGCGCGCCATGCCGTTCGCAGAATTGCACGCGCGGCCGCACGCGCCGCAGGACGTGGCGGTGGCGTTGAGGTCGGTCTCGCACCCGTTGCCCGCGTTGCCGTCGCAGTCGCCGAAGCCCGCGTTGCACGCGAGGCCGCAGGCCCCGTTGGCGCACGCCGGCCCCGCGTTGGCCGCGCTCGGGCAGGGCGACACCGCCTGCGTGAAGCCGTCGTCGTTGCACACCTGCCGCGCGGTCATCGACGCGCAGCTCGCGGCGCCCGGACGGCACGTCTGCGTCATGCACACGCCGTCGCGACACCCGGTGCCCGACGCGCAGGTCATGTCGCTGGTGCCGCTGCCGTTGGCCGCGCAGATGCGCCGGGTGCGCGCGTCGGCGCAGGCCGCGCTGTTGGGCACACACGCCTGCGGCGCGCAGGTGCGCTCGGCGGTGCAGAACTGGCCCATGGGACAGTCCACGTCGCCCACGCAGTCGGCGCACACGCCCCGCGCGGTGTCGCACACCTGGTCGAAGGGGCTGCACTGCCGCGACGACATGCACGGCGCGGGGGCGGCCACGCAGCTCCGGTCGCGGCACACCGTGCCGGTCGGACAGTCGGGGTCGGTGACGCAGTCGACGCAGCGTCCCGCGGCGTTGTCGCACACCTGGCCGGGGCACATGCGCGACGACACGCAGGCGGTGGCCGCGACGCACTGACGGTTCGCGCAGACGGGCGTGGCGCCCCCGCACTGCGCGGCGGTGAGGCAGCGCACGCAGCGGTTGGTCACGCGGTCACACGCACCGCCGGGGCACTCCCGGTTGGCCATGCACGCGGTGCTCGGCACGTCGGTCACCACCACCACGTCGGGCGCGGTCACCACGTCGGGCGCGGTCACCACGTCGGGCGCGGTCACCACGTCGGGCGCGGCCACCACGTCGGGCGCGGTCACCACGTCGGGCGAACCCGGCAGGTCCTCGGGGGGAGCGACGCGGTCATCGCGGGTGGCATCGACGGGCGCGGTCGCGTCCACGGCGACCTGGTCCCCGGGAACCACGTCGAGGAACGCGTTGCCCCCGATGCCCGCGGTGGGGGTGCAGCCGAGGAGCACAAGCGTGGGCACAAGGTAGTGAGAAGCGCGCATGAAGAGGGTTCCTCCCGAAGACCTCGATGCATAGCATCGACCGCGACGGTCATCGACCTTCGGGCAGACGTGTGATGCTGTCGCCCCTGATGACCTCCCCCGACGCGCCCGCTGTCGCGCAGAAGCCCCTGGCGCGCAATGTGATCGTGCTGGGCGTGGTGAGCCTTCTCACCGACGTCGCGGCCGACATGGTGACCCCCTTCCTCCCGCTCTTTCTCACGGTCACCCTGCACGCGCCGGGGCACTGGGTCGGGCTGGTGGAGGGCGTGGCCGAGAGCACCGCGGCCTTCGTGAAGTACCTCTCGGGCGCCCTCTCCGACCGCCTGCCTCGCCGCAAGCCCCTGGTGCTCCTGGGCTACGGCGTGGCCAACGCCGTACGCCCGTTGATCGCCCTCGCGACGCTGCCCTGGCACGTGCTCGCGGTGCGCTTCACCGACCGCGTGGGCAAGGGCGTGCGCACGTCCCCCCGCGACGCGCTCATCGCCGCGAGCACTGACCCCGCGCAGCGTGCGTACGCGTTCGGGTTCCACCGCGGCATGGACAACCTCGGCGCGTTCCTGGGACCGCTGGTGGCGACGGCGATCCTGTGGTGGCGCCCAGACAATCTCCGCGCGGTGTTCGCGGCCACGGTGATCCCGGGCGCGCTCGCGGTGCTGGTGCTGGCGGTGGGGCTGCGTGAGGTCCCCACGGAGGTTCGCCCGGCCTCGAAGGCCGCGGAGACCGACGCGCCCGACCCGATGTTCTCGCGCTACCTCGCGGTGGTGGGGGTGTTCACCCTGGCCAACGCGAGCGACGGCTTTCTCGTGATGCGCGCGCATGACCTCGGCGTGCCCACGCGCTGGCTGCCCCTCGCCTGGGGCGCCCTCTCGCTGCTCCGCGCCGTGTCGGCCCCGCTGGGCGGCAGGGTCGCCGACCGCGTGGGACGCGCGCGCTGCCTCTCCCTCGCGTGGGCCCTCTACGCCCTCGCGTACCTCGGCTTCGGCCTCGCGCGCGGCCCCTGGGAGCTGCTCCCGGTGTTGCTGGTCTATGGGATGTATTACGGCCTCAGCGAGGGCACCGAGCGCGCGTTGGTGGCGTCGTTCGCGGGCGCGCACGGGCTCGGGCGGGCCTTCGGTCGCTTCAACCTCGTGACGGGCGCGCTGGCCCTGCCGGCGTCGCTGCTCTTCGGCGCGCTCTACCCGCGGGCCCACGGGCTGTACGCGTTCGGGCTGTGCGCGGCCCTCGCGAGCGTCGCGTCGCTGCTGCTCGCGGGGCTGACGCGCGGTCGGTGAGGTCCGCGGCTCAGTTCGGGTCGCAGACGCCGTCGCAGGACTGGATGATCGTCCCGTCGCGCATCAGCGCGCGGAGCTGGGCGAAGGCCGACATGGTGCCTACGGCGTCGCCGTGGGTGCCGTTGTCCATCGAGGGGATGGTGTTGGTGTCGGGCGGGGTGTAGCGCGCGAGGTTGGTGGGCAGCGCGTACTGCGCGAGCACCACGCTGGCGTCGCTGGGCGAGGTGGTGGCGGTGAGCCCGTAGACCACCTCCGCCGCGGGGGTCATCTGCCGCGCGCCGAGAGCGGCCGCGAGGAGCCGCGTGGCGAGGTTGGGCACCTGACAATCCCCGATGGCTTCTTGAAGGATCAGCCGTCGGTTCATGGGCGCGTCGGGCAGCGGGTCGCGCGACACCAGGGTGCCGAGGTTCACCCCGTCGGTGTGATCGAAGCGGCTCTGCAGCAGCGCGAGGAACTGCGCCTGCAACAAGGGATCGGGGTAGCGCACGTCGATGAAGGTCTTGATGGGGCCGTACACCGTGGAGCGCGGCAGGAGGTTGGACCACGACCCGCCGGGCACCGCGGCGACCCCGCGGGAGATGTGCCGCGAGACCGAGAACAGCGACGAGCCCTGGATGCCCCCGAGGCTCACGCCGTAGTAGTACACACGCGTGGGGTCGACGAGGTTGGTGACCGTTCCGCGCACGCGGGGGTCGCGGGTGAGCGCGCCCACGCCGAGCTCGGTGAGCGCGAGGTTGTTCACCAGGGACTGCAGCAGGCGGTCGGTGACCAGGGTGACCCGGTTGATGTTGGGCACCACCTGCTGCACGAGGAGCTCGAGGTCGCCGCCCGAGAGGCCGATCCAGTCGGTGGCGAGGACCACCGCGCCGAGCTCCTGCGCGAGGGGCTGGATGACGTCGCGGCCGATGTTCCCGCTGAGGTACTCCTCGCCGCGCCCGAAGACCCCGTGGCCGAAGATCGTGAGGGGCAGCGGCGCGGTGGCGGTCATCGCCCGCGCGGGCACGATCAGGGTGAAGGGATACGACGGCGGCGACGGCTGCATCGCCGCGGTGCCGTCGGGGTTGAACACCAGGGAGCTGTCGTCGCGGAGGTAGTTCGGCGGGGTGAAGGTGCCGTAGACGATCCGCGCGACGTTGGTGTTGGGCGACTCCTGCACGCGGGAGATGGTGAAGGGGATCCCGTCGGTCATCCCGGCGCGGCGGAACACCTCCGCGCGCATCCCGAGGATGGGGCCGAGCACGTGCTCGCGGCTCGCGGTGGTCCACTCGAGCGCGAGCTGCACCTCGTTGCGCGGCACCCCCGCGGTCGCGAGGCGCGTGAAGACCTCTTCGTAGCGCGGACGCGCGGCCTCCACCCGAGGATCCCCCGAGGGGGTGTTGTCGCGCAGCGCGAGGAAGTTCCGCGCGGTGGGCAGCATCGCGCCGTCCACCGTGCGCGCCGACGTCCGGATCGCGAGGGCGTAGCGCGCCCCGAAGCGCAGCGGGCGCAGCGGGCGCACGAAGAGCGCGGCGCGGGTGAGGTCCCGGGCGTTGGCGTCCATCTCCGAGAGGAAGGGCACGCGCTCGCCGGTGCTGAGCTCCAGCAGCACGATGGGCGAGTCGGCGGCCATGGAGCGCTCGGGGCGGCGAATGTCGGCGAGGTCGCTCGCGCGCAGGGCCACGCCGAGGTGGATCACCGCGGGCATCGACGTGGGCCACCCGTCCGCGCGGTTGAAGGGCGCCATGTCGATGGCACGGGTGCCCGGCGGGGTGTTCAGCGAGCCCTCGGGCAGCGCGAGGCGGCGGCGCGTGGGCGTGGCGCTGTCGTCGCGGGAGAGCAGGTCTGACGGGAAGGGGGGGAGGCAGTCGTCGCCGATCGCGAGGGGGTTGCAGGTGCTCGGGTTCGCCGCGTCGCTCGCGTCGGCGACCGCGGGCGCGTCGCTGGCCGCGGGGGTGTCGGTCGCAGCGGCGTCGGCGCGCAGAACATCTTGCAGCGCAACGACATCAGACGCACCTCCGTCACCCGTCGTGGGGGTCGCGGCGGTGCCGCAGGCGGCGAGGGAGAGCGCAAGAAGGGCGAGGACCCGGGCGTGCTTCACGCGCGGACGGTACACCGGGATGACGCCTGCGCGGAGGGGTCGGCGCGCGGAGAGGGGCGCGGTGGAAGACCGCGAGGGCTGCGGCCGCGAGGAGCGCGTGAGAGCGACGTGGTGGCAGAACGCGCGGAACGCGGCCGGGAGGGGCGCGTGGAGAGGGGCGACATGGAAGAACGCGCGGAACGCGGCCGGGAGGGGCGCGGAGAGGAGCGCGTGAGAGCGAGGTGGAGGAAGAACGCGCAGACAGCGGCCGGGAGGGCGACAGGAGAAAGACGCGGTGGAAGAACGCGGGGGCAGCGGCCGCGAGGGGCGCGTGGCGCGTGGTGGTGGAAGAACGCGCGGGCAGCGGCCGGGAGGGCGACAGGAGAACGGCGCGGAGGAAGGGCGCGAGGGTTGCGGCCGACAGGAGCGCGTCGAGAGGGGCGACGTGGAAGAACGCGAGGGCAGCGGCCGCGAGGAGAGCGTGGCGCGAGGTGGTGGAAGGACGCGAGGCGCGCGTGAGAGCGAGGTGGTGGCGGGACGCGCGTGGGTCAGCGGCCGAGGCGCGCGCGGATGCGCTCCTGCGCGTCGGCGGGGAGCGTCGCGAGGTACTCCGCGGGGAGCGCGCGGAGGGCCGCGTCGGGGAGCGCGAGCACCCGGTCGGC
>JBILLI010000432.1:0-6464 GCA_044376155.1 Polyangiales bacterium | reverse complement strand
CAGCGTCGAGGCCGTGCTTGAGACCCTCGCGCAGGTGGGGCTCAACGCCCAGCGCAGCGCCGCCGCGCTGGTGCCCCTGCGGTCCCGCGACGACGAGCTGTCCGCGTGGACGGGCGACCGCCTGGAGCTCGAAGAGTGCGCCGTGCTCGGGCTGTTCCCGCAGTCGAGCAGTGACCTGTTGCAAGACTACGACGCCCTGCTCGACGCCCTCGGCGACCCCGCGGTGGACCTCGGCGCCGCCCTCGGATGCGCCGCCCGGCTGCTCCCCGCAGAGATGCGCGACGCGGTGGTGCGCGACGACGAGCGCCCGTCGCAGGTGGAGGCCTCACCCCTCGGTCCGGTGCTGTACGCGGACCCGAGCCAGCGCGCGGTGCTCACCCGCGCGGCGACGGCGCGGGCGCTGGTGGTGGACGGTCCGCCAGGGACGGGCAAGAGCCAGGTGATCGTGAACCTCGTGGCCGACGCGGTGGCCCGGGGCGAGCGCGTGGCGGTGGTGTGCGAGAAGCGCGCGGCGCTGGATGTGGTCGCGCAGCGCGCGCAGGGGGTGGGGCTGCGGCACGCCCTCGCGCTGGTCCACGACGTTCACGACGACCGCAAGGCGCTCTACGCGCAGCTCGCCGCGCGGCTCGAAGAGACCGAGGCGCGGAGCTTCGACGAGTCCGACGGCGCGCGCGCCGCGCAGGCGCGGGACCACGTTCACGCCACCCTCCAGCAGCGCACCGAAGCCCTTGCAGCGCAGGGCGATGGGACCACCCTCCGCGCGGGCCAGCTCCACACCCTCGCCGCCGCCCTCGACGCTCCCATCACCGACGCGCCCGCGGTGCTGGCCGCGGTGCCCGAGGGGGCGCTGCCCTACCTCGGCGACGCGATGGTGGCCCTCTGGCCCTACGCCGACCTCTACGTGCCCGGGGAGCGTTGGTGCGCCGTGGCGCGTCCCTCCTACGGCGACCTCGACGGCCGCGGGATCACCGCGGTGGCCGAGTCGCTCACCCGCGCGCGGACCAGCGCCGAGTCTCTCGCCACCCACACCCAGGGCGCGCCCCTCGCGGCCGCGCAGCTCGTGCCGTTGTCCCCCGCGCTCGACGAGGCGCTGGCGTTCTGCGACAGCGTCACGCGGCTCCCCGAGGCGCTGCTGTTGCCACTGGTGCATGGGCTCTCGCGAGACCCCACGGCCCTCGCCCGCGCGCACGACGCGCTCACCCGCTGGCGCACCCACGGCGCGGCGCTGGTGCAGATCAACGCGCGGGTGAGCCTCGCGCTCTCCCCCGAGGCGCTGCAGGCCGCCGCGGTGCTGGCCTCGTGGGAGGGGCGCCTCGGGCGCTTTCTCGAAGGCACCTGGTGGACCGCGAAGCGCACGCTGCGGGAGCACCTCACGCACGCGTGGCCCGAGCGCGCCGGGGCGGATTTCACCCGCGCCTTCCTCGACGAGCTCCGCGCGCGCGGAGAGCTGGCCGCGGCGTGGTCGGCCCTGGACGCAGCCCTCGACGCGTTGCACCTCGTGCACCTGCGCCCCGCCGACGCGCAGGGGGCCGTGGCCATCTTGCAGGCGGTGGAGCCCCTGCTCCCGCACGCGCAGCGCGCCGCGGCGATGCGCCCGGCCCTGGAGTCGGCCGCCGCGTGGATCGACCCGCGCACCGGACTCGCCCCCTGGCGCGCGACCCTCACCGCGCGACGCGAGCTCGCCCGCGCACACGCGCACTACCGCGCGTCCCTCGACGCCCTCGGCGGGCGCTTCCCGTGGCTCGGATCGTCCCCCTCCGCCGTGCTGTTGGAGGCCACGCGAGAGGCGTGGTCCCGCGATGGCGCGCGGCTGGTGGAGGGCGATCGACGGGTGGAGGTGGCGCGGGCGCACGTGAGCGATCCCCCTGCGCTGCTGGACGTTCTGCGACGTTCCCTCCCCGACGCGACGAGCGCGCAGGTCCGGGATGGGGTGGTGAAGGCCTGGGCACGGGCGCACCTCGCCGCCCTCGAAGCCCGCACGCCCGCGCTCACGCAGCGCGACGCCCCGACGCCGTGGGGCGGTGACGACGCGGCGGCGCAGGCCCTCACGGTGCGCCACGACCGGGCCATGACCCTGGCCGCCCAGCGGGTGCTCGCGCGCCTCGACGACGCCGCGGTGCTGCGGGTCGCGCCCGCCGTGAAGGGCCGCCGTCGCACGGTGGACCAGGCCTCCCGCGAGGCCATGCTGAAGGAGTGCCGCAAGCAGCGCAGCGTGATGCCCCTGCGGACCTTCGTGCGTCGCTTCGGCGACGAGGGCCTGCTCGACGCGCTGCCGGTGTGGCTGCTCTCCCCCGAGACGCTCTCGGTGCTCTTCGCGCAGGCGCCGCTCTTCGACCTGGTGGTCTTCGACGAGGCGTCGCAGTGCACGGTGGAGAGCGGCCTGCCGGTGCTCCTGCGGGCGCGTCGCGCGCTGGTGGTGGGCGACGAGAAGCAGATGCCGCCGACGTCGTTCTTCACCGCGGCGGGCGCGAGCGAAGGCGACGACGCGGCCCCCGAGGAGCGCGCGTCGAAGGAGGTCTTCGACGCGGAGTCATTGCTCTCGCTGGCGCGCACGCGGTGGGAGCGCGTGGGTCTCACCTGGCACTACCGCTGCCGCCACGAGGAGCTCATCGCGTTCTCGAACCACGCGATGTACGAGGGCGCGCTGCGCACGATCCCCTCCACCGCGACGCCCGCGGCGCCGCCCGCGCTGCGCTGGGTGGCGGTGCCCGAGGGGCGCTACGACGCGGGCCGCAACGCGCCCGAGGCCGAGGCCGTGGTGAGCACCCTGCACGAGCTGTTGGGCGCGTCTGAGGCGCCCTCGGTGGGGGTGGTGACCTTCAACCTGTCGCAGCGGGGCGTGATCCTCGATGCCATCGACGCGCGGCGGGGGGCGGACCCGGAGTTCGCGCGGCGCTGGGACGCGGCGATGGCGCGCGAGCGGCTGGATGACCGTCCGTTTGTGAAGAACCTCGAGAGCGTGCAGGGCGACGAGCGCGACGTGATCGTGTTCTCGACGGGGCACGCGCCGGTGGAGCGCGCGGTGCCGGGGCGCGCGGCGGAGCGGTATGTGCCGGCGCGCTTTGGTCCGTTGGGGCTGCGCGGGGGCGAGCGGCGGTTGAACGTGGCGGTATCGCGCGCGCGGCTGTCGTGCGTGGTGGTGTCGTCGTTCGAGCCGGGGATGCTCTCGTTGGCGAACTCGCTCCACGAGGGTCCGCGGCTGTTCAAGCTCTTTCTGGAGTTCGCGTGGCACCTCTCCCACGGCCGCCGCGCGCAGGCCCAGGCGCTGCTCACGGGACGTCCGGGCGCCGGATCGCGCACGTCTCGTGAGCCCGCGGTGCGGGGGTGGCTCCCGCTGCGCGTGCAGGTCGCCGCGGCGCTGAACGCCGTGGGGTTGCAGACGGAGCTGGACCTCGGCAGCTCCGACGCGCGCGTCCCGCTGGCGGTGATGGACCCGACGGACCCGACGCGCTTTCGCGTGGCGGTGTTGTGTGATGACGGCAGCGGGGAGAGTGACGTGTTCGCGCGCTGGGTGCACACGCCGCGGGTGCTGGCGATGCGCGGCTGGCGCGTGGTCACGGTAGACGCGCGGCGCTGGGACACGCAGCGGCAGGCGGTGATGGCGGAGCTGCTCGCGGCGGTGAGCGCGGGGTGAGGGGCGGCGCGGAGGGGCGCCACCGAGGGCGACGAACTTGACGTGACATCAAGTGTGGCTAGAGTTCGGAGGTGACCGCGGAGGAGGCGCTGGTGTTGATCCGTGGCTACGCGGCGGCAAACCGCGTGGAGATCTCCGGGCACGCCATGCTGCGTCTTCGGCAACGTGGCGGGCGCCCCGCAGACGCCGTTCACGCCCTCGCCCACGGGGCACGCTGCGTGGACCAGCGCGCCGACCTCGGCCGCGCGGGCGATTGGCGCGTGGACGGTCCGGACCTTGAGGGTGACGAGCTGACCTGCGTGGTTGTGATCGAGGGCGACGTGATCGTCCTGACCGTGTTCTAGGAGTCGACGATGAAGAAGTGCGCGGTGTGCCAGGGGGAACTCGAATCGGCGGAGGTCGCCCAGGAGGTGACCGTCGGCCCGACGACGTTTCAGGGATCGGTGCCGGGCCGTCGCTGTGCGGCTTGCGGAGAGACCTTCACCAGCGCAGCGCAAGCGTCGCGGTTTGATGTTCTTGTCGCGCGAGAGTTGGTGCAGTCCGGCGCCAGCTCAGGGGAGGCGCTGCGTTTCATGCGGCGTGCCCGCGAGCTCCGGGCGGCGGACCTTGCGGATGTCCTCGGGGTCACCCCGGAGACGGTCTCGCGCTGGGAGAACGACAAGCACCCCATCGACCGCGCGTCGTGGGCCGTCCTCGCAGCGCTCGTCACCGAGGGCATCGAGGGCGCGACGGCCACGCGGCTTCGCGCGGCGGCCTCGCCGCGGGCGCTGGAAGAGATTGTGCGCCTCGGGTCTGCGGCGTAGCGCGTTCGGCTCGGCTGCGGGATGCACGTCGAGCGCAACGAGGAGGAGGCCGCGACGAGCGCGACGTGGTGCAAGGCCGCTCGGTCACCGTGGTCTTGCGCGAGCCGTTCGGACCCGCGATGACCAGAAGGGCCGGTCTCATCCCTCGGTGCCAGACATCGCGAGCGCCTCGCGTGCACGCACCTTCTCCGCGACGATCTGGGCGCGCAGCGTATGCAACGCGGCTTCGCGCCCGACGCGTGCTTCGCTCATCGCGCGATGCATCAGCTCGCGCAGTTCGTCGTCGATGGGTTCGTAGGCGGGGTCCGCGAGTCGGGGCGACGACATGAATTCGCCGTGGCATGACCGCGCGGAGGGTCGACGCGCTCGGGCAGCCGGCGCGTTCGAGAAGCGGCGGGCGCGTGGTGGTGGCGAGACTTCGAAGAACAGCCACGAAACTCGTGTGGAAGCGTCGTGGTGGCGGATTGCGCGGAAGACGCCGCGTACACGGATGGCGCCGTCCGCGGAACGACACGCACCGAGGAGGTCGGGGCGCTGGCCGAGTGAGACGCGCTGCCAGGGGAGTCCGTCGTCGGTGGAGGTGCGGGCAATGCCGTTCTACCCGACGATCCACGCGGCGCAGCGGGCGTCTGATCAGGGACCGTCGTCCAGATCGTCTTCGTTGGCGTAGGGGAGGCGAAATCGCGGGAGGTAGGCGCGCATGGCCTCGACCAGCCACTCGCCACCGAAGGTGACCGTGGACTCGTGAGAGGTGTTGAACATCCAGTCTATCTCGCCGGAGGTCCAGCAGGTCTCGGCGCCGCTGTAAAGGATGAGGCCGTCGAGCTCAAGCTCGTATCCGTCGCCGAACTCCAGCAGCTCGATCAGCTGGACGACTCCACGATCCTTGAGAACACGTCGCAGGCGGTCTTCGGCGTCGGTCTCGTGCAGGACCGCGGCACGGAGGGTGAGTGTTCCGCGCTCCCGCGCGACGGGTTCCGCGCGGCCGCCGTTCCAGGTGCCCCAGCGCAGCGCGAACGCAGCGCGGCGGGTCTCACATTCAGCCTGCGAGAGCAGACGTCGACACGGCACGACCGGCAGCGTCGCGAGCGCCTCGATTTCCGCGTACCGCACGTACTCCACGAATCGCTGACGCTCGTCTTCGATGGCCTGGAGCGCGCTCGGGCGATCCGATTTCCAGAACGAAGCCGGCGCAGTCGTGCCCGCCTCGATCAGCATCGTGCGCAGGTCGCTGACCGTCGAGAAGTCGCCTGGAACGACCCGCTCGACGTCTCGTAGGATCCCGAAGAGGAGCTGATTGCGCGGGAAGATGCTCCACGCCTCATCCGTGTTCTCGTACTGGCCCCGCGCGTTCGCGAAGTGCCACCGCCCCGCGCGCGCGAGCTCGCGTTCCTGCGCCGCCCAATGTGCGGCCCGTTCGCTGCAGTAGCGGCGCGCGGCGTTGTGCAACGCATGGATCGGATCCAACGTCATCGTCTGTCGACCTTGGGACACTCCGTCCAGCCCTCTCAACATGTGTTCGTGGAGGGTATACGTCACCCACCGCCTCGCGCCGCGCATCGCCCCCGCCCCTCTCGCCCGCGTCCCCCGCGGATGAGCTCCCCGCGTCCCGCCACGACGTCGCTGCCCGCAACACGCGCGGCCGCGTTCTTTGCGAGCCTCCACGGCGTCGCGCTCTGAAATGTTCGCGGCCACGGCCCGCGCGGCCCGTCCTGTCGTCGCGCCATGCGACCCCAGCGGCTGCGACACGCGCGGCCCGTGCGGTCGCCAAATCCTCTGCGTCCCAAGCGGTTACGACACACGCGGCCCTCACGCGCGAAACGCAAGAAACCTCGTCGCACGCCGAGATCAAGCACGGAGGATTCGCCGCGCGATGGCCGAAGGGCTCAACCCTCGTCGAAGACATCGCGCAGGGTGACGGCTGTGACGGCGCGATCGAGCCAGCGATCCAACGCGTCCAGGTCGGTGCACGCGGTGATACGCGCCACGTCGGCCGCGTCGAGCGCGAGGCCGCGACGCTGGAGCAT
>JBILLI010000431.1:0-6468 GCA_044376155.1 Polyangiales bacterium | reverse complement strand
GCTGGCGCCTTTGCCGCCGTTCGCCCCGGTGCCGCCATTGCCAGCGTTGCCGCCGTCGCCGCCCGCGCCCTCGGTGCCCGCGGCGGCGCTGCCGCCACCGGCACCGGCCTTGCCGCCGTTGCCGCCGTTGCCGCCGCTGCCGCCGTTGCCGCCGCCGCTTGCGTTCATGCGCGTGTCGATCAGTCGCACGGTCGAGGCGTGGGCCGACACGACGATGCTGCCGCCGCCGCCCGTGCCCCCCGTGCCGGCGGTTCCTCCGCAGCCGCCCGCGCCGCCTCCGCCTCCGCCGCCCGAGGTGTCGTTGCCGCAACCGAAGGGGCATCCGCTGCGATCACCACCCCCGCTGCCACCTCCGCCGCCTCCGCCGCCCGGCGCGCCGTTGCCGCCCGCGCCGCTGGAGGGAGGGACGTAGAGCGCATTGTCGGCGCGCATCGAACCGAGGGCGGGCGCGGCGTTCCCGTTGCTCCCGCTGCCGCCGCCTCCGCCGCCGCCCGCGTCGTTGGACCCGTTGGTGCCGTTGCTCGTCGAGCAGCATCCGCCACCCGAGGAGCCCGGGGAGCCGCCGCTGCCCGCGGAGCCGCCGCCGGGTACCGTGCTGCCGTTGTTGCCGCGGTTGCCGTTGTTGGTGCCCGAGACCCCGCGGCCGCCCGCACCGCCAGGGATCCCACACGACGACGATCCGCCCCCGCCCGGGTTGGCGCCGCTGGCGTTGCCGCCGCCGCCGCCGTCGGCGCCTCGCGCGCCGCTGGTGCCTGACGTGCCGGGGCCGCCGCGCCCCGCGCTCAGGGTGCACCCGCGGAAGGTGACCACGCCCGCGGAGCGTGAGATCCGCGCGGCGTAGCTGCTCTCGCCCGCGCCGCCCGCGTCGGCGGCCTGCACGATGAGCAGTTGCAGCTCCAGCGGGGCGTTGAGCGAGTCGCCCACCACCGCCGTGGCACCGCCTCGGATCACGGTGGAGTTCGCGATGCTGCGCGACCATCCGCGCTCGTGGTCGTAGCCACCGAACACGCCCACGCCCGACGCGAGGGTTACGGTCTCGTCATAGAAGCCCGCCGAGACGATGACCGCGAGGCGCTGCGCGCTCGCCGCGGCGATGCCCGCGTTGATGGTGCGCTTGGGGAGGTCGGGGGTGCCCGGGTTGCCGTCGTTGCCCGACCGCGACGACACGAAGATCGAGCGCGCGCGCACGCCGTCGATGCCGTCGCAGTTCGTGTCACGGCCGAGGAGGTCGGGTTCGTCGGGGTCGGTGCTCCGACACTCGCAGCCGTTGCCGGGGTTGCCGTCGAGGTCCACGAAGGTCGGGGCGCACTGGGTGGCGCAGGTGCCGGCGGCGCAGCTCGCGATCTGGTTCGCCCCGGCGACGCAGCGGTTGCCGCAGGCGCCGCAGTGGGTCGTGCTGGTCTGGGTGTTGGCCTCACAGCCGTCGGCCGCGTCGGTGTTGCAGTCGCGAAAGCCCGCGCTGCAAGAGGCGACGGCGCACACGCCCATGGCGCACGACCCGGTGGCGTTCGCGGGGGCGCACACCCGACCGCAGGCCCCGCAGTGCGAGAGCGAGCTGCGCACGTCGACCTCGCAGCCCGTGGTCTCGTTGCCGTCGCATTCTTGAAAGCCGGTGTCGCAGCTCGAGCGGCAGGCCCCGTCGACGCAGCCCGGGAAGGCGTTGGGGCGGCGCGGGCAGGCGTTGCCGCAACCCCCGCAACTCGACACGTCGCTGCGGGTGTTCACCTCGCAGCCGTTCCCAGGGTTCATGTCGCAATCGGCGAAACCCATGGCGCACGCCCCCACGGCGCACCGCCCCATGACACACGCCGCGGTGGCGTTCGTGGGCGCGCAGACGCCGCCGCACCCGCCGCAGCGCATGGGGTCGTTGAGGGTGTCGGCCTCGCAGCCGTTCTCGGCGACGCCGTCGCAGTCGGCGAAGCCGGCGTTGCAGGTGAACCCGCAGCGGCCGGCGGTGCACGTGGGCGAAGCGTTGGCCCTCGCAGCGCAAGCGGTGCCGCATCCGCCGCAGTGGGCGGGGTTGGTGAAGGTGTTGGCCTCGCAGCCGTTGCGCGCCATGCCGTCGCAGTCGCCGTAGGGGATCGTGCACGAACCCACGCCGCACTGTCCGTTGAGGCACGCGGGCGCGCCGTTGGAGACCGTGCAGATCATCCCGCAGCCGCCGCAGTGCGCGGTGTTCGTCGCGCCGTCGACGCAGCCGCCGCCGCAGCAGGTCTGGCCGGTGGGGCAGGGTCGCGTGGGGGTGCATCCCGCGACGCAGAGGTTGCCCACGCAGAGGCTGCCCGAGGGGCAGTGTGAGTCCTCACGGCACTCGACGCAGGTGCGGGAGTTGGTGTCGCAGTACCGCCGCGGCCCCGAGACGCCGCCGTCGACGCCCACGGCGCCGCAGCCCTCATCCGCCCGGCAGCCCTGCACGCAGGTGCGCGTGGTGCCGTCGCAGTGCTGCGCGGGAGGGCACTGGTCGCGCTCGGCGAGGCAGGCGACGCAGCGCCCGGAGGTGGTGTCGCACGCCGTGCCGAGGCCTCGCTGGACGCAGTTCATGTCGTCGGCGCATCGAAAGGGCACGTCGGCGGGCGCGGGGGCGTCGACCACGTCGGCGGTCGGCGGTCGGTCCTCGGCAGGGACCGCGAGGTCCATCGCGCTGCCGAGGTCGGACCCGCCGTTGTCGAGGGGGATCGAGCCGTCGATGTCAGGTCCGATGACCGTCGCGGGCTGCTCCGCACAGGCCGCGACGAGGGCGAGGCACATCCCCAGCGCGCCGAGCGCGAGGCGGATTGGTGGACGAGTGCGCATGTCTCCAGTGTCTCACGTCTCCGCGCGTGTCGCTGCGGCGACGCGGGGCGGGCGGTGGTACACCCCGCGCGCATGAACGCAGGAGAACGCGCCGTCACGGCGCTGCGACGCGCGCTCGGTGACTCGGTGGTCGACGACACCCTCGCGACGCGCGAGGCGCTCTCGCGCGACGAGTCCGACGTCACCCCGACGATCGCGCTGTGCGTGGTGTCGCCCTCCGGCGCGGAGCAGGTGGCCGAGGCGCTGCGACGCTGCGACGCCCTCGACGTCCCGGTGTATCCCCGGGGCGGCGGGACGGGCCGCACCGGGGGATCCGTGCCGCTGCGCCCGGGCGTGGTGCTCGACACGCGCGGCCTCGCGGGCATCGCCGAGATCGACCGCGGCGGCCTGCTCGCGGTGGCAGGGCCCGGCACGGTCACCGAGGTGTTCCAGCGCGCGGTCGAGGCCGAGGGGCTCTTCTTTCCGCCCGATCCCCTCAGCGCGCCCTGGAGCACCCTCGGCGGGAACGTCGCGGAGAACGCCGGCGGCCCCCGCGCCTTCAAGTACGGCGTGACGCGCGACTGGACCCTCGGCATGGACGCCGTGCTCATGAGCGGTGAGCGCCTCGCGGTGGGCCGTCGGACGGCGAAGGGGGTCACCGGCTACGACCTCACTGCGACGCTCGTGGGGAGCGAGGGCACCCTCGCGGTGTTCACCTCGCTGACCCTGCGGCTGATGGTGAAGCCCCCGAGGCTCCGCGCGCTCGCGGCGACCTTCACCGACGTGACCCACGCGGGGGCGGTGGTCTCGGCGCTGGTCGCGCAGGGGGCCCGGGCCCGTTGCGTGGAGCTGCTCGACGGCGTCTGCTGCGAGGTGATGCGGGCGGTGGAGCCTGGCTCCGTGGCTGCGGGGGTGGGCGCGATGCTGATCATCGAGGCCGACGGCGCGAGCGACGCCGAGGTCGATGGGTGCATCGAGGAGGTCGCGACGCTGTGCGAGGCGCAGCCCGGCGCGCGGGTGGCCCTGGCCTCGACACCCGGGGACATGGCAGAGGTCTGGGCCGCCCGCAGGGTGTTGAGCCGGGCGCTGCGCGGGCGCGCGCGGCACAAGATCTCCGAGGACGTGGTGGTGCCTCGCGGCGCGCTCACCGACCTCCTGCGCGCCGTGCGCGAAATCAGCGAGCGGCGCGGCGTGCTGATGCCGACCTACGGGCACGCGGGCGACGGCAACCTGCACGTGAACCTTCTCTGGGACCACCCCTCGCAGCGGGTCGCGGTGGACCTCGCGGTGGAGGACCTCTTTCGCGCGACCCTGGCTCTCCGGGGGACCCTGACGGGAGAGCACGGCGTCGGCGTGACCAAGCGGGACTACCTCTCGTGGGAGCAGTCCGATGCCCTGATCGCCTTGCAGCGCAGGGTGAAGCGCGCATTCGACCCGCGGGAATTGCTCAACCCCGACAAGGTCCTCCCGCCCCCGGGCGGGCACCGCAGCTGCTGACCTTCGTCGCGTCTCGAGGATGCGCCGGGGCCGCGCCGCTGGGCCGAGGGAATTCACGACACGCCGCGTGGTTCGGGTATGGTCCCGCCCCTCGGAGCGCCGCACGCTCGAACGCCCGGCACTCGCACAGGGACACCAACATGAGCATGATCTTTCGGAACTACGGTGGGCTCTTTCAGTTCGCGCTTCGCGACGAGAAGGACCTCGCCCGCATCGAGAACCTTGACCTCGCCCGCTGGGCGGCGACCAGCGCGCCGCTGCGCGACCTGCAGATCGACGCCGCGCTGCGGGGCTACCTCGACCCTGGGAGCACCGGACGCATGCGCGCGTCGCAGCTCACCGAGGCCCGAGACTGGGCCTTCGCGCGGCTCTCGCGGCGCGAGGTCATGGCCGACTCGAAGGCCTCGCTTCCCCTCGAGGCGTTCGCGAAGGACGGCGACGGCGCGAAGCTCAAGGACGCGGCCGAGCGGGTGAACCGCGACCAGGGCGCGAGCGGCGCGAAGGTGGTCGAGCTCAGCGCGGTGCAGGGCTTCAAGTCGGGCTATGCGAAGTTGCTCGCGAACGGCGACGGGGTGATCCCGCCCGGGGTGATCCCCGACGAGGACCTCAAGGCCTTCGTCGCGGAGATCATGCCCGTGGTCGGGGTCGTGAAGGACCGCGGCGGCGAAGACGGGGTCGACGCCGCAGGCATCGCCCGGCTCACCGAGGACGGGCCGAAGTGGCTGGAGTGGCTCAGCCACGAGGCGGCGGCGAAGACCTGGGGCGACGACACCGCCGCCGCGCTCGACCTCGTGGTGGCCTTCGAGCCCCTGCTCGACCGCTACTTCCTCCAGTGCGAGGTGCTCCGGCAGCAGTCGGCCTCGGCCGACGCGCTGCGCATGAAAGAAGACGACCTCCGCGCGGTGAACGCGCGCGACGCCGCGGGCCTCAAGGCCCACCTCACCGACGCCCCGCTGGCCACCCCGCGGGCCTCGGCGGAGCTTCACCTCGACGAGCCCGTGAACGCGGTCCACGCCGAGCGCTTCGCCGAGCTCGTCGCGAAGGTCGTGCGGCGCGCGCTCCCCGACGCGAAGGTCCTTGACCCTGCGGGGTGGGCGAAGGTCCGCGCGGCGGTGGAGCCCCTGCGCACGTGGAAGAACTCTCGCCCGACGGAGCCCTTCGAGAAGCTCGGCGAGGCGAAGGTGCGGGCGCTGCTCGCCGGCGACCTCCCGGCGCGCACCCTCGCGCTCATCGCCAGCGACGCTCAGGCCCAGGCCGAGATGGTGCTCGTCGACGACCTCGAGAAGCTGATCCTGCTCTCGCGCTGGCTCATCGACATCGCGAACAACTTCGTGAACGTCAGCGGGATCTACGACCGCCGGGTGCCGAACCTCGTCGACGTCGGCTCGCTCGTCATCGACGCGCGGCGCCTGGAGTTCTGCATGAAGGTCGTCGACCGCGCGGCGCACAAAGCCGTCGCCGCGGAGAGCAAGTGCTTCTTGATCTACGCCGAGGTCTCGGAGAAGGAGGGCGGCGGCGAGAGCTTTGAGGTCATGGCCCCCGTCACGGGCGGCGAGAAGGGGCGGCTGCGCGTGGGCAAGCGCGGCATCTTCGTCGACAAGACGGGGCGGCAGTGGGACGCGCAGATCAAGGAGATCGTCGAGAACCCGATCTCGGTGTGGGAGGCCGCGTTCGCCCCGTTCCGCCGCGCGGCGGACTTCATCGGCCAGAAGGTCGAGGGGTGGATCGGCTCCGCGGCGGATTCGCAGCAGACCGCCCTCGCGCGCTCCACCGAGGAGGGCGTGACCGGCGCGCGCACGGCCGCCGAGGCCGCGGCCGCGAACCCCACCACCAACGCCGCGAGCGGCAATCGCCCCGCGGCCGCGCCCGCCGCCCCCGCCGCGCCTCCGCGCGAGGGGCTCAACATCAACTCCCTGGTGGTCGGCGGCGGCGTCGCCCTCGCGGGCCTCGGGGCCGTGGTCGCGAGCCTCTTCGGCGCGCTCACGAGCCTCAAGGGCTGGGCGGCGATCCTCGGGGTGATCGTCGCGGTGATCGCGATCTCCGCGCTGGCGGGCTGGGTCAAGCTGCGCAATCGCGACATGGGCCTGCTGCTTGAGGCGAGCGGCTGGGCCATGAACGTGCGCATGAAGGTCAGCGCCCGCGTCGCGCCGCTCTTCGCGTTCATCCCGGATCTCCCCAAGGACGCCGAGATCGACCGCC
>JBILLI010000430.1:0-6478 GCA_044376155.1 Polyangiales bacterium | reverse complement strand
GTGCTCTCAAGCTGCGTGAGCTGCGCGTTGACCGTCGCGAGGGCCTGCTGGGAGGTCTGCCGCGCGGCGAGGGAGCGCTCGGTGCGGAAGAGGTCCATGAGGGCCTGCACGGTGCGCTGGGCCTGCGGGCCGTCTTTGTAGATGAACGAGATCTTGACGGTGTTGCGCTCCACTCGCCGGGCCATGGCGTCGCCGAAGACGTCAAAGATCTTGGTCTCCGAGGTGCGGCCGAAGAGGTGGTCGTAGAGGTGCAGCCGGCGGATCACGTCGAGGATGTACTGCCGCGACCCGAACACCTGGTTCAGCCGCGAGTCCACCAGCCGTTGGATCTCTTCGTCGCCGCGGTCGCCGGTGTCCATGATGACCTCGAAGGTCGCCTCGGACTTGAACACCCGGGGCCGCTGGACCACCCAGACCATGCCGCCGATGACCACCAGCAGCGCGATCGCGAGGCCGCGGCCCCAGTAGCGAATGCCTCGCTTGGCGAGGTTGAAATAGTTGGTCAGAAGGTCCTTGAGGGTCAGGACCTGCTCTTCGTTGTTGGGACCGCTGACGGTCATCGCGGTGCCTCCTGGCTGGGGGCGTCGGGGCTGTTGGCTCCCTCGCGGGGCGCTCCCGTGGACGGCTGCGTCCCGCGGGACCCGGAGGCGGGAGTGTTCGCATTCGTGGGGGTGACGTTGCCGTTCCTTGGCGGCGAGCCGTCGGGGCGGGCGAGGTCGTTGGCGCTGCGCGGGGCGCGCTGGGCCTCGAACTGCCGCTGGATCTCGGCGTTGATCTGCTCCTCGGACGGACGGTCGCCCATGGGGTCACCGCCCGCGCTGTCGTCGTCGTCGTAGGGGTCCCGCGTGCGGGTGGACGTGCGCTCGGCCGCCTCGCGCCCGGCCCCCGCGGCGCGCACGGCTGCAAAGGCATCGAGCTCCTCGAAGGCCACGAGGGGCTCGGAGGGCCCTTCGCCCACGGAGGTCGACACCGCGACGCCGAGCATGGCGACGTGGCGCACGAACTCCGAGATCGCGCCGGGAACCCCCGCGGTGAGGTACGACCAGAAGAAGTCGTAGCGCACGAACATCCCGAAGCGCCGACTGGGGGACCACCGCAACCCCGCGCCGGCGTTGAAGTTGATGTTCTCGATGTCGCGGATGGTGTTCGGCGGCGCACCCGGTCGCTGGTCGTAGTTCTGCGTGACGCCGTAGTCCCCTTGCAGCCCCGCGGTGAGCACCCAGGCGCTGTGGTTCGGGCGGAAGAGGAAGTTGAACGCGGTGCCTGCCACCCGTCCCACCCCGCCTGCGGCCACCTGCGTGGGCGGGCAAGGCAGGCCCCGGGGCACGGCGATGTTGCAGCGGGTCGCGGCGACGATGGCGTACTCGTAGCGGGCGTCGAAGCTCAGCGCGACGCCGTCCTCGGGCTCGGCCCATCCCAGGCCCACATGGGCGTAGGGGCCGGTGAGGAAGTCCGTGCGGTCGTTCTGGTCCTGGAGCATGTCGACGCCGCCGAGGATGAAGGTCGCGAGGTTCTCGTTCCACCGCCGCCGCCAGCCGCCATAGGCCGTGACGCGGGCGACCCAGTCGGCGACGCCGTCGATGCTGAAGCCCTCGCCGCGGCCCGAGATCTCCAGGGTGTCTTTCTCGCCGACGTCGTGGGCGAGGGTGGCCACGCCCGCGATGCTCGTGAGGTTGTTGCGCGCCGCGCCCAGGGGGATGTCGACGGCGTGGCGGTCGAGGGCCAACGCCGACAGCGTGAGCCGGGTGCGCTCGCCGAACTGCCGGGTGAGGTCGAGGTGCCCGTTGAGCTCGCCGTAGAGCCCGCGTTGAAACACCAGGTCGGGTGAGGACGTGCGACCGAGCAGCAGCGAGGTTCGTCCGAGCACGTACGAGGCGGAGCCTTCGAGGCCCCAGCGGTCGTCGTCGCTGTCCCAGCGCAGGGAGTAGCGGGTGAGGGAGACGAGGTCGCTCTGCGAGACGTCGCGGCCTTCGCCCGAGGTGAAATAGAATTCCCCGCGCGTGCGCAGGAGTTGCCGAAAGGTCTCGGTGCGGTGACCGAACTGCAGGTCGACCGCGGCGCGGGAGATCACCCCGTCGCCGAAGTAGAGCGTGCGCTGGTCGAGCACCGTGGAGTCGTAGCCGCCTGCGAGCTCTACCCCCGCCGCAGCTGCGAGCTGCATGGGGATCACCGCCAACAGAGCGATCGCCGTCGTCATCGCGCGCCTTGTGTCATTGCCTCGCCACCGCCCGTCGGGCGTCGTCGTCGCCGCGTGCCGGTGGGAGCCGGACAATCCCGTCGATTCCGAGGGTTCCGATATGGCATGATGCCACCGCCGCTGTCGAGGTCTTGCAGGGTCTCCGCGGGGTGAACGGTCCAAGGCGGGCGTCGAGGTGTCAACGGGATGAAGCGAGTAGCGTTCGTGGCCGCCGCGGCGGCCCTGGTGGCGGTGAGCGGCGCGGTGGCCTTCAAGGCCTGGCGTTACCGCAAAGACTCGCAGCTCTGGCACGACCGCTGGCTCGCGCTGCACAGCGACCCCGGCGGTCGCGATCAGTACCGCGCCGACAACGAGCGGCTCCGCGCGCAGGGCGTGGCGCCGCACCGGGTGGTCTTTCTCGGCGCGAGCATCACCGAGATGCTCGACCTCGCGGGGAGCTTCCCCGACCGCAATTTCGTGAACCGCGGGGCCGGCGGGCAGCTCGTGTGGCAGCAGCTCCTGCGCCTCGACGAGGACGCCCTGTCGCTGCGCCCCGAGGCGGTGGTGCTGAAGATGTGCGCGATCAACCTCCTCCCCGACGCGCCGCCGCTGGGCGAGACGCAGCGATACTTCGCCATGCTCGCGGAGCGGGTGCGGACGCGGGGGGCCAAGGCGATCCTCGCGACCGCGGTGCCGGTCTCTCGGCGCTGGGACATGAGCGAGGCGAACGGCCGCGCCACCCCACAGATCGTGCGCTTCAACAGCTGGGTGCGTGACCAGGCCCGTCTGCACCACGACATGCTGCTCGACTACGCGCAGGTGCTCGCCGACGACCAGGGCTACCTGCCCGACTCGCTCACCGACGACGGGCTGCACCCCAACGAGGTCGGTCGTCGCCGCATGCTCGCGCTCATTCGCACGGTGCTGGTGGAGGGCCGCGGTCAGCCCGTGGTCGAGGCGCCGCCCGCGAGCGATGCGGGCGATCTGAGCGACGCGTCGTCGCCCTTGTTCACCGACGGGGCCCTGCCGCCGGGGCAGGAGCCCAAGGACCGTTGAGCCGCACGCTCACCGTCCTCTCGCTGCTCGACGCGCCGGTGGTCACAGGGCCCGCGCGGGGCCTGCTGAACCTCGCGCGCGCGCTGCCTCCCTCGGTGCGCTTGCACGTCGCCCTGCTGCGCGGTCGCGGTGCGCCCCCGCCGCCGGACCTCGCGGCGATGTCGGGCGGCGCGATGGTGACCCATGAGCTCCCCGAACTCGCGGCGTTTGATCCCGTGATCTTCGCCCGCGCGGCGGTGATCGCGCGGCGCATCGGCGCGGGGGTGATCCAGAGCCACTCGTACAAGCCCCACGTGATCGCGCTCGCCCTGCGCAACGCGCTGCGGTTGCCGTGGGTGGGGCACCACCACGGGTGGACCGCGGAGAACGACAAGGTGAAGTTCTATCACCGCGTCGACGCGCTCACGCTCCCCCGCGCCGACCGCGTCGTGGCCGTGGCCCGCAGCGCGAAGGAGATCGTGGTGCGCGAGGGCGTGGCCGACGGCGATGTCGTGGTGATCCCGAACGCCGTGGAGCGCAAGGACATCGACACGCCCCTGGACCGCGACGGCGCCCGCGCGGCGCTGGGCATTCCCCGCGATCGCTTCGTGGGCGCGGTGGTGGGGCGGCTCTCGCACGAGAAGGGGCAGGACGTTTCGCTGCAGGCCCTCGCGCAGGCTCGCGCCGAGGGGGCGGACGTGGGCCTGGCATTCGCGGGCGACGGCCCCGACCGCGCGGCCCTCGAAGCCCGATGCGACGCTCTGGGCCTGCGCGAGCACGTGTGGTTCCTCGGGCATCAGCGGGCGGTGGGGCCGGTGTACCGCGCGGCCGACATGCTCGTGATGCCGTCGCGCTCCGAGGCGATGCCCAACGCGCTGCTCGAGGCCATGACCCTCGGCGTGCCCGCGGTGGCGACGCGCGTGGGGGGGGTGCCCGAGGTCGCCGAAGACGGCGAGAGCGCGTGGATCGTTCCGCCCGAGGACCCCGCGGCCCTCGCGGCGGCGATGCGGGCGTGCGCGGGCGATGCCCCGGAGCGTGACCGTCGCGTGGCGCAGGCGCGGGAGCTCGCGCGGGTGAACCATGACCCGAAGGCCCGGGCGCGGCGCTACGTCGCGCTCTACGAGACGTTGCTGGGGCGGGTGCTGAGTCCCCGGGCAGAGGAGCGGGTTTGAACGCGCGAACGATCGCCAAGCGGGTGCTGCACGCCGCCTCCACCGGGGCGGTGTCGCCCCTCATCGCCCTCTTCGCCGCCGAGCGCGCGGTGCTCCCGAAGGACCGCCACGACGCGCTCTTTCAGGGGTACTCCCAGGCCCTCGCGCTGGTGCCGGGGTTCACCGGGCAGTACCTCCGGCGCGCGTTCTACGCCGCGGCGCTCGCGCACTGCGACCTCGACACCTGTGTGCAATGGGGGACCATCTTCTCGTCCACCGAGGCGCGCCTCGCGAAGGGGGTCTACGTCGGCGCGCGGTGCATGCTCGGCCGCGTCGACCTCGCGGCCCACGCGACGCTCGGGTCCAACGTCGACATCCTCTCGGGCAAGAACCAGCACGGCTTCGACGACCCCGACGTGCCCGTGCAAGACCAACCGGGACGCTACGAGGTCGTGCACATCGGGACGAACACCTGGGTGGGCAACGGCGCGGTGGTCCTCGCCGATGTGGGCGCGCGCTGCGTGGTGGCGGCGGGCGCGGTGGTGACCTCGCCGGTGCCCGACGACACCGTCGTGGGGGGCAACCCCGCGCGGCCTCTGCGACGCCGGGACGCGGTGACGAAGCAGTGGGTGCGGGCGGGATGAGGGTCCTCGCGCTCACGCACCGCACGCCGTTCCCGCCCGACAAGGGGGACAAGATCCGCACGCACCACCTGCTCTCGGGCGTCGCCGCGCTCGGGGCCGAGGTGCACGTCGTGGCCTTCGCCGAGCCCCCGTCAGACCTCGCCCACGCCGCGCGTCTGCGCCGTCGCTTCGCGAGCGTCACGCTGATCCCGCTGGAGATGCGCTGGCAACGGGTGCGCGCGCTGCCGGCGCTGCTCGGTCGCGCGCCGCTGACGGTGCCGGTCTTCGACCATCCCGCGATGCACGCCGCGGTGCGTGAGCGCGTGCGCGACCTGCGCCCCGACGTGATCTTCGCCGAGAGCACCAGCATGGCGCCCTACGCCCTGGCGCACCCCGAGGTGCCCCTGGTCATGGACTACGTCGACGCCGACTCCGCGAAGTGGCGCGCGTACGCCGAGACCGCGGGGCTTCCCCAGCGCTGGGTCTACGCCCGCGAGGCCCGCACCCTGGCCCGCTTCGAGCGCGAGGTCGCCGCGCGGGCCACCATCTCCGTGATCACCGCCGAGCGCGAGCGCGCGCTGCTGGAGGAGATCGCGCCCGGGTGTGGCGTGCGGGTGTTGGCCAACGGCGTCGACACTGACTACTTCGTTCCGCGGGCGGCGCCCTCGCCGTCGCGCGCGTTGGTCTTCTTCGGCGCCATGGACTACGGCGCCAACATCGAGGCCGCGACGATCCTGGTGCGCGAGGTGCTGCCCCGCGTGCGGGCGCGTTACCCCGACGCGCGGGTGGTGATCGCCGGGGCGCGCCCGGCCCCCGAGGTGCGGCGACTGGCCGACGAAAGCGCTGTGACCGTCACGGGTTATGTCGACGACATGCGCGCGGTGGTGCAGGGGTGCGGCGTGTGTGTGTTCCCCCTGAGGGTCGCCCGCGGGGTGCAGAACAAGGTGCTGGAGGCGATGGCGATGGGCGTCCCGGTGGTCACCACGCCCGCGGTGGCCGAGGGCGTGACCGCGCGAGAGGGCTCGGAGCTCCAGGTGACTGCGCTGGGAGACGGCGGCGCCCGCATGGCCGACGCGGTGTGCGCGCTGCTCGCCGACCCCGAGGAAGCGTCGCGCATGGCGGCGCGGGCGCGGATGCGCGTCGAGACCGACTACGGGTGGGCGCCGCGCGCGGCGGAGCTCACGCGGCTTCTGACGGAGGCGGCATCGACCGTCGCGCGAAGCGCGCCTTGACGACCTTGCGCTCGTACGCGGTGAAGGTCACGAAGACCGCGCCCGCGACGTAGACCAGCAGCACCACGAAGCAGGTGATCCCCAGGGTCACGAGGTTGCGGTGCAGCCCCACGCGCTCGGCGGCCCAGAGCACCCCGTAGGCGGGCACGAGCGGGGGCAGGGTGCGCACGAACACGTTGGTGAGGTGCTCGACGAAGCTCACGCCGATGCGCTTGCAGACGAAGTAGGGCAGCACCAGCGCGCTGTTGATGAGCGCGGGCA
>JBILLI010000429.1:0-6484 GCA_044376155.1 Polyangiales bacterium | reverse complement strand
CAGATCGACTGCTCCGGCACCTGCGTCGACCCGACGATGAACACCGCGAACTGCGGCGTCTGCGGCCGCGCCTGCGGCACCGGGCAGATGTGCGTCGCCGGGATGTGCCAGTGCGCCATGGGCCAGATGTTCTGCAACGGCGCCTGCGTCGACCTGCAGTCTGACCCCGCCAACTGCGGCGGCTGCGGCACCGCGTGCATGACCGGCCAGCGCTGCACCAACGGCGCCTGCGCCGCGAGCTGCGACGCGCCCAACATCGTGTGCGGCTCGGCGTGCGTGAACCCCACGAACGACGCGATGAACTGCGGCGGCTGCGGCACCGCCTGCGCCGCGGGGCAGACCTGCAACAACAGCGTGTGCACCTGCGCCGGCGGCCAGCGCGCCTGCACCGTGGGCGGCATGAGCACCTGCGTCGACACGCAGACCGACAACGCCAACTGCGGCGACTGCGGCAACGCCTGCGGCGCCGGGCAGACCTGCACCGCCGGCACCTGCGCCTGCCCCTCGGGCCAGCTCTTCTGCGGCGCGGGCATGGCCGGCGCGTGCGTGAACACCCAGACCAGCGCGACCCACTGCGGCGCCTGCGGCAACGCCTGCCCCGCGGGGCGCTCGTGCGTCGGCGGCTCCTGCCAGTGCCCCTCGGGCCAGACCGCGTGTCGCGCGGGCATGACCGAGACCTGCGTCGACACCTCGAGCGACAACGCCAACTGCGGCGCCTGCGGCACCGCCTGCGGCGTCGGGCAGACCTGCATGGGCGGCACCTGCCGCTGCAGCGGCAGCCTCACGGCCTGCGGCGGCGCCTGCGTGAACACGCAGACCAGCAACACCAACTGCGGCGCCTGCGGCACCCGCTGCGTGGGCACCCAGACCTGCACCAACGGCGCCTGCCGCTGCCCCGCGGGCCAGGCCCTCTGCAACGGCGCCTGCGTCGACACCGCCACGAGCAACTCCAACTGCGGCGCCTGCGGCACCGCCTGCGTCGGCACCCAGACCTGCATGAACAGCACCTGCCGCTGCCCCGCGGGGCAGACCGCGTGCGGCTCGGGCATGACCGCCACCTGCGTGAACGCGCAGACCGACAACGCCAACTGCGGCACCTGCGGCAACGCGTGCTCCAACGGCCGCAGCTGCGTCGCCGGCGCCTGCGCCTGCCCCACGGGCCAGACCTTCTGCGGCTCGGGTATGACCGCGGCGTGCAGCAACACGATGACCGACAACGCCAACTGCGGCGCCTGCGGCCGCGCCTGCACCGGCGGGGCCTCATGCTCCGCGGGCGCGTGCGTGATGCGGCCCCCGAACGACGACCGCACCGGCGCGATCCGCATCGACCTGTCGGTGCCCTCTCGCACCCTCTCGGCTGACACGCAGAACGCGACGATGAGCGTGAACGGCGGCTGTCGCTGCGCCAACGGCCGCGACCTCTTCTACACGTTCACCCTCACCGCCGAGGAGATCGTCTACGCCGACACCTTCGGGTCGGCCTTCGACACCGCGCTGTTCCTCCAGAACGCCATGGGGACGACGCTCACCACGGCCAACCTCGCGGGCGGCTCGGTGTGCAGCGACGACTCCTGCGGCACGGTGCAGAGCCAGGTCGTCGCCCGCCTCGCCGCGGGGACCTACTACCTGGTCCTCTCGGGCTGCGCGCAGGGTCAGGCGACCATCCGCTTCCAGCACCTCCCCGTCGGCGGCACCGCGCGGCAGCTCACGGCCACCGCGGGCGTGACGCAGAGCTTCTCGTCGACCCTCACGGGCACCAGCGCCGTCAGCGGCACCTGCTGCAGCAACGGCCCCGAGCACACCTACTGGGCCGTCACCTGCCCCTCCTTCGCCGCGACCACGCTCACCGCGTCGACCTGCGACGACGACCGCACGAACACCACCCTCGACCAGCGCTCCGCGACCCGCCCCACGGTCGCGAGCTGCGGCGAGACGGGCTGCAACCTCCAGGCGCGCAGCGCGTTCGCCATCCCCGCGGGCGCGGGCCTGCACACCCTCTACGTCGACTCGTGCAGCACCTCGCAGGGCACCGGCGACTACATCCTGCACGCGACCTTCGGCGCCTGCGCCGCGGGCACCACGCTGTGCGGCAGCAACCGCTGCGCGAACCTCATCAGCGACTTCCAGAACTGCGGCGCCTGCGGCGCGGTCTGCACCGGCGGCTCCACCTGCGTGAACCGCGCCTGCACCTGCCCCTCGGGCCAGGTGCTCTGCAACGGCGCGTGCATCTCCACCGCGGCCGACATCAACAACTGCGGCGCCTGCAACATGCGCTGCACCTCGACCCAGACCTGCGTGTCGGGCACCTGCCAGAACCGCATCGTCGGCCACAACTTCCGCGTCGACTCGCTCACCGCGACGAGCTGCGCCGCGGTGGACGTGAACCCCACCGCGGGTGACCAGCGCGGCGGCATCGCCGTGTCTCCGACGCGGGCCTTCCACACCGGCGACGTCGCCACCGTGCGCGCCGCGCTCGCGAACCTCGCCACGCCGACCAGCCTCGGCGCGGTGCGCGAGGGCATCGTGTCGAACCTCCGCGACGGCCGCGTGTGGGTCCTCGCGACCAGCACCGGGCCCATCCCGGCCAACCGCCCCACGGGCGCCACCAGCGTGACCCGCCTGCTGGAGCTCAACTCCGACACGGGCGCGCTCACCACCACCGCCATCACGCTCTCGGCGCCCATCCCCCTGACGCTCTCGTCGAGCGCCAACGGCATCTACGCGGGCTACGACCGCATCGTGATCTACAACGGCACGCGCGTCTTCCACATCTCGCTGCCCGACGGCACCGTGACCGACGTGGGCGCCCTCACCATGCCGACGCACCAGTTCTGCGAGACCTTCGCGAACTACGGCGTCGCCGAGTTCTTCGGCGGCGACCTCTACCTCGCGTACATCACCAACTCGACGACGATCAGCCGCGTGCGCGTGCGCGACGGCGCGGTGACCACCGTGGGCACCTTCACGAACCTCGGCGACATGTGCAGCTTCACGGTGTCGCCGTGGAACAACCGCTGGTACTTCGGCATCGAGACCGTCAACCAGTTCGGCATGGGCCTGGCCGAGACCCTCGGGTACTGCAACGCCACCTGGTCGAACCCTGGCGACACCTTCCGCATGACCGCGTACACCGCGTCGGCGTGCGTGGTGAACCCCGTGCCCACCGCGTTCGGCGACGACCGCGCCGCGGGCATCGCGGCGTCGTCGACGAACGTGTTCTCCAGCGGCGACACCAACCCCGGCCGCTTCAACGCGGTCGACGTCAGCGGCGCGGTGACCTTCCCGGGTCCGCGCGAGGGCTGGGTCTCGAACCTCGCCACGCGCACGGTCTACGTGCCCGGCAACGGCACCACCCCGGCGCCCAACGGCGCCTCCACGATGACCACCCTCATCGAGGTCGACCAGAACGGCGCGCTGCTCACCACGCGCCTCGTGCGCCTGTCGCAGCCCATCTCCATCGCCGGGTTCGCCTCGGCGATCTTCAGCGGGTGGAACCGCGTGGTGGTCTACAACGGCAGCCGCGCCTACGACATCTCCCTGCCCAACGGCACGGTGGTGGACCTCGGCGCGGTGACCCTCCCCACGGTGAACCGCGCCTCCGCGGGCACCTTCGTCGGCGGCATCGCCGAGTACTTCGGCAACGCGGTCTACGTGAACTACGTGGGCAGCGGCGCCAACGCGAACCGCATCATCCGCGTCGCCCTGCCCTCGGCCGCGGTGACGACGGTGACGCAGTTCACCGACCTGGGCCTCATCACGAACATCTCGTTCAACGCCCTGCGCAACCGCTGGTACTTCGGGCACGAGAACGCCACGCAGTTCCGCGCGCTGCCCGCCGGCGCGGCCACCGGGACCGACTTCTTCGGCACCTGCTCGGCCAGCTTCACCCAGCCCTGAACGCTCAGCCCTGAGCGCTCCGCTCGCCGTCCTTCGGGGCGGCGGGCGGGGACTCCATCCGCGGCAGCATCACCAGCGCCGCGACCCACCACAGCGACACCCACATCGTGAGCAGGGACTGCGCCTCGGCGCGGTCGCCCAGCCACCCCTTCGCGGCCAGCAGCACCGGCGCGTTCAGCGCGAGGTGCGCGCCCATCGCCGCCACCAACCACCGCCCCACGCGCCGCGGCTCCGCGGTCACCCCATGCAGCGTGAGCGCCACCAGCAGCGCGTGAATGAGCGCCACCTGAAAGCGCTCGCGCATGAAGGGCACGAACACGTGCCACGGCAGCGGCCGCACCCGCGGGTCTTGCAGCACGAGGTGCGCGACCCAGAGCGCCTCGCCCACGCCGAAGCCCACGCCCAGCGCCCGCGCCGCGCGGCCGAGGTTGTCGCGGGTGATCCCCTTCGCCACCACGGGCAGCAGCAGCGGCCAGAGCTTCGCGGGCTCCTCGGTGAGCGGCGCGTACAGCAATGTGATCCACGGATAGAGCCAGTGATCCGCGGAGAGCACCGCGCGCACGGCCGCGTCCAACGGCCCGCGCAGCGCGACGAAGGCGGCCATCGACATGGGGAGCTGCGACACGAAGAGCAGCAGGAGCATCGGTCGCTCGCCCTTCGGCGCCTTCGCCGCGAGGTAGGCGCCGTAGATCACCGTCGCGTAGAGCGACACGGCCAACGCGGCCATCATCAGTCCGGGGATGTTCATGGCTCACTCCGTGGGCGAAGACTCGACGAGGCGCAGGGCCATGAGCTCCCAGGCCTCTCCCTCAGCACGCGACGCATCGCCTTGCGCCGCAGCGGTTTCTGGATCAATCAACAGCGCCACCTGCTCGGTCGGCACCTCCAGCGCGCGGGCCACCGCGGCGGGATCACTCCCCCAGCGCGCGAAGCGCTCGCGCACCTCACCCATCGCGAAGACCGTGAGGGCCGCGTCGTCGACGGTGAGCATCACGCGGCGGAGGTCGCGCGAGAGCGCGGTCGTGAGGGACGCGAGGTCGAAGGGGTGCGGAGGGACGAAGAAGGTCCCGGCGGCGGTGGGGAGGCAGGCGTGGGTGAGTCCCTCGCGCAGGGCGGTGACCGCCGTGCGCTTCCACGCGCCGACGCGCCAGCCCCCCTGCGAGAGCGCCACGCGGTAGCGCGCGCGGAGGTGGTGGTCTTGCACCGAGGGGATCCAGAGCGTGGCGAGGTCCACGCCGGGGATGGTGACGGAGAATCCCCGCGAGGGGAAAGGTGCTACCGCATCACCCGCGCGCGCGTCACGGCCCAGCGGCGCCCCGCGCGCACCACGTCGAGCACCACGGGCACGTAGCGCTCGTCTCCGCCCCGGCGCACGCGCAGGGTGAGGGTCAGGGTCACCCCCGTGGGGCGCTCCTCGGCCGTGCGCTGGGTGATCTCCACGACGGCGCCGTGGAGTTCCTCTTCGGCGTGGCGGAGGTAGTCCTCGAGGGCGCGCTGGCCCTCGGCGTCGAAGCGCTCGGGAGACTCTGCCCCCACGTGCACCGTGAGGGGCGCGCGGGAGAGGTCGACGTCGCGCAGCACGCGGTCGACCGAGGCGGCGGTGACCACGCCCTCGAGGTCCGAGGCGACGTCGTCGACGTCGCGCTCCCCCGAGGAGCACGCGGTGGCGAGGAGCAGCAGGAGCGGGAGCACGAGGCGTCGCATCACGCGCTGACACAGCACGCCCGGTGCCACCCTCGTGGTCCCTGGATTTCTCGAAGATCCCCGGGCGCGCGGGCCTCGCCCGACGTGACAGGATGTCATCAACGGGGATGAACCCCGGGCGGAACTGTCATTGAGGGAGGGGTCAGTGGGCGGGGGCGTTGCCGCGGGGCTTCGCGTTCCAGACGCGGAGCGCGAGGGCGAAGCCGACGACGGCGACGGGGAGGATGGCCGCGGGCCAGGTCCACCACTGGGCGGGGTCGCGGGAGGCCGCGTCGCGGGGGAGCACGGCCTTGAGCACCAGGGCCTCGGCGGCGGTGCCGAGGTAGACGAATCCGTCGATGATGCCCACGGCAACACCCGTGTTCTTGCGTCCGCCGAAGTCCATGCTGGCGGTGCCCGACAGCATCCCGTGGACGCCGATGATGGCGAGGGACATGGCGATCATCGCCCAGCCCACCGCGGGGGTGCCGAGGAGCGGGAACATCAACAGGGCGCCGAGGATCATTCCCGCGTAGAGCACGGCGGAGACGGGCCCGCGGCGGGACTGAAAGAGCCGGTCGGAGATCACCCCTGCGATCATCCCGCCGGAGATGCCCGCGACGCAGAGGAGCATGCCCCAGTGGGCCATCACGAAGGACGCGGTGTGCGTCTCGCGGGCGTACGAGGGGTAGTACTGCATGATCGCGTTGCGGAGGTAGCCCGAGCAGAACTCGATCACCGCGATGGTGAGGATGACCGGGTTGCGCAGCATCTTCGAGGCGACCTCGAAGACCGTGGCGCGGTGGCCGTCGTCGGGCTCGGTGGCGTCGCCGAGGTCGAAGTCGGTGTGGCCCGCGAGGGAGGGCGTGTCGCGCACGAGGACAAAATCGAGCACGGCGAAGAC